>NZ_KV792248.1:0-172953 GCF_001808125.1 Staphylococcus sp. HMSC14D10
TTTAGTCATCAGTCCAATTTATTATAGAGCCAAAAAAACTGAGAAAGCTACAATTAACACTTTCTCAGTTTAGATTGCTAATATATATTTGCAATTTTGTCTTACAATAATTCATTATTAAATCATTTAAGTGTATTAGTAAAAACAATTGATATTTATATTTCAAAAAATTTTATTTTGAGTTTTGTTTTTGACATTCTTCACATACGCCATAAACTTCTAGTTTATGGGTGTGAATATCTACATTAGGTAGATACACCTTTATTTGATCAATTGGACAAAAATCAATAACTTTAGTATCACCACAATTTTCACAAATAAAGTGATGATGGTGATGATTCATACAAGCAATTCTAAATTTCATTTCACCATCTAATTCAGTACTCTCAATAATTTTTAAGTCTTTAAATAAATGTAAATTACGATAAATTGTATCGAAAGAGATACCTGGATAATCTTTGTCTAATTGTTGTTGAATATGTTTTGCATTAATGTATTTATCTTCTTTAACAAAAATATTAATCATATCTTCACGTTTCTTAGTATATTTCAAACCATTATCTTTTAAAATTTTAATTGCATCATTTGTATTCATAAGTTATTGCCCCTTTTTAAGTCTTACAATTGATTTTTGGAATAACATTGTAAGTCCTAATAATAAAACTAATAGTACTACAATAACACCACCCGGTGAAATATTCATATAAAATGCTAAAACAAGGCCCATTATAACTGAAAATTCGCCAATTATGACACTTAAAATGATTAATTGTTTGAAACCTTTAGTTATTCTCATTGCTATAGCAATGGGTAATGTTATTAATGCACTGACTAAAAGTATGCCAACCACTCTCATTGAAGCAGAAATTACCATAGCCACGATAACTATAAATAAAAATTGAATCCATTTAGGAATATTTACAACTCTACTATATTCTTCGTCAAATGAAAGTATAAATAATTCTTTATAAAATAAAGTAATAAATAAAACAACGACAATTGCTATAACTACAACCGTTAAAAAATCACTAAGACTGACCGCACTTATGGAACCAAATAGTAAACCTACAATTTCTTGGTTAAATCCATCTGCAAGAGAAATAAAAATGGCACTTAGTGCAATCCCTGTGCTCATTATAATTGGTATGGCAATCTCTTGATAGTTAGAATACGATGTTCTTAACTTTTCAATTAAAAGCGCACCTACAATAGCATATAATATACCAAACCACATCGGATTAATGATAGTTAGTGCGGGTGACAAAGTTAGTATAAACATGCCAAATGAGATACCACCTAGTGTAACATGGCTAAGCGCATCTGCAATCAAAGATAATCTTCTTACAACTATAAAAGCACCAATTAAAGGTGCAATAAATCCAATTAAAATACCACTAAGTAATGAATATCTCATGAAGTCGAAATTTAATAACGCTTCAATCATGGATATCACCACTCACTTGTTTAATTAATACATTCATTTTGTTACTCCTAATATATTAAATTTTAAACTTCACAACATTCTCTATTATGTTGATGATCTACAAATTTAATGGGGTGACCATAAATTTTAGAAATTTCAACTTCGTCTAGTTTTTTGAAGTCCTCGGTTGATCCATGGAAATGTAAATGTTTATTTAAGCATGCTACTTTTGTTGCTGTATCAGCTACAACGCCAATGTCATGTGTTACTAATATAATCGTTATACCTTCATCTTTTAATCTTTCAAGCGTTTCATAAAATTCACTTACATGTTTTGCATCAATACCATTTGTAGGTTCATCTAAAACTAAGACAGAAGGATTGGAGATTAAAGCTCTAGCAATTAATACACGCTGTTGTTGTCCGCCGGAAAGTTCTGCAATATTCTTGTTGATAAGATGATTGATATTTAATCTAGTTAAAACGTCATCGACAAGTGCTTCATCTTTTTTATTAAATTTTTGAAATAACTTTTTTGTTTTAGTAAGACCACTAAGTACCACTTCTTTAACACTTGCTGGAAATCCAGCATTAAAGGCTGTAGCTTTTTGTGATACGTAACTTATCTTTAAAGCAGATTGATTTTGCTTTTTATATGATTTTCCATCTATATATATTTCGCCCTTTTGCAACGGAAGCAACCCTAATATGATTTTTAGTAAAGTAGACTTACCTGCTCCATTGGGACCCACAATTGCTAAAAATTCACCTTTATTTATGTGTATATTAATATTTTCTAAAACTTGTTTATTATCAAATTGATAATCGATATTTTTTAATTCAAAAACAGGTTGATTCATTATTTCACCTCGTTTAATACTATACAGTTAAGTTTAGAAGTTGTAAATAGTAATGTTTACGACTTGATTTAATAGATAATAAAATGGAGCGATACTGAATTATTGTAAAATTAATTGTATCACTCCTGAGAAAATTATTAAGTCTGTGAAGAGTTATGGTTTAACGCCTTTTAAGGTTATACAGCTATTGTTTTATTACATCATAGCCTTAAATATTAATATTTGATTCACTTCCAATTAATAATAATTATTGCTGAAGAATTTTATATTTTAATTCTGAATCAAATTGTTGTGCTTTTAACATCTCTATTTCAAATTTATAAGGTGGTTTCTTATTTTTTTTATCTTCACCAACATAGGGTGTTTCTAAAATTTTAGGTATATCTTTGAAAACATCATGGTGTACTACATAATTTAATGCGTCAAATCCAATGTGACCGAATCCAATATTTTCGTGTCTATCTTTATGAGCACCTTGCTCATTTTTACTATCATTAACATGAACCACTTTTATTCGATCTAAGCCAATAATTTTATCAAATTCATTTAATACACCATCGAAATCCTCTTTAATGTTATATCCAGCATCATGAGTGTGACATGTATCGAAACAAATTGATAGTCGATCATTATGAGTAACCCCGTCAATAATTTGTGCGATTTCCTCAAAACTTCGTCCAACTTCAGATCCTTTTCCAGCCATAGTTTCTAGAGCGATGCGCACATCATTATCATGAGTTAAAACTTCATTCAATCCTTTAATAATCTGTTGAATACCTTTATCAGCACCAGCGCCAACATGTGAACCAGGATGTAGAACAATATCTTTAGCACCTAAAGCTTGTGTTCGTTCAATTTCATTTTGAAGGAAATCTACCCCTAATTGAAAGACTTCCGGTTTAGTAGTGTTAGCGATGTTTATAATATATGGAGCATGGACGACTAAATTAGATAAACCATATTTATCCATGGCTTCATGTCCTTTTTCGATATTTAAATCCTCTATGCTCTTTCTTCTTGTATTTTGAGGTGCGCCAGTATAAATCATAAATGTAGACTCACCAAATTTGTGTGCTTCTTCTGCAGAACCTTCTAACATCTTTTTACCACTCATAGAAACATGTGACCCAAGTAACATTGCTTTCACCTAACCCTTTTTATTATTTTTTCGTTGTTGTCTATTTTGTCTTTTACTAAATTGTTTTCTTTCTTGTCTCTTCATTCTTTCGACTTCTTGTTTGAATTTCTTTTTATAACCTGGTTTGACTTTATTTTTAGTCTTACTTCGCACTTTATGTTTCACTTCGTTCGTTAAGTGATCGTCTTTTCTTACACGCTTACGTCGAGTATTATGTGCTTTAATTGGTGTTAATTCATTATTTTTCACATCAACATTTTCAAAATGGTAGCCTTTATCTTCAATTAATGTGATTAAATGTTCTTCATCCGGACTATAAAGTGTTATTGCCACACCTCTATAATTACCTCTACCTGTTCTACCCACACGGTGTGTAAAGAAGTCAATATCTTTAGGTACGTCAAAATTAATAACATGACTAACGCCTTCAATGTCTATACCTCGAGAAGCTAAATCACTTGCGATAACAAATTGAAATTCTAAATTACGTATACGTTTCATTTGTTGCTTACGCTCTCTAGGTGTTAAACCGCCGTGTATCATGCCAACTTTAATACCGGCTGCATTTAATGAATTAGCTAATTCATCCGCATTATCTCTACTATTACAAAATACAATACATAAGTACGGATTTAAAATATTAATTAATTGAAGTGTTTTATCTACTTTTTCAGTACCTTTAGTTGGAATTAGATAAAATTCGATATTTTTTTTATTTTGAGATTTAGAATCAACTTCTACATACTCAGGATTACTAAGATATTTATTTAAAAATGGTTGTAAGGATTTAGGTATAGTAGCACTGAAGACAGCTATATGTGCATTTTCATCAAGACGTGATGCAATTAAATCTACATCTTCAATTAATCCTAAATCAATCATTAAATCAGCTTCATCAACTATAAGATAAGATGCTAAGTGCGCATGTAAATGACCACTTTGAGCTAAATCATTAATTCTAGTTGGTGTTCCTATTACTAATTGCGGTTGATTACTTGTACGCTGTCTATCTTTTTCAATATCTGTACCACCAATAAACAAACTAACTTTAACGCCCTGTTTAAAAGTAGCTAGATGGCTTGCTGCATGATATAACTGTTGTGCTAATTCTCTTGTAGGTGCCACCACGATAGATTGAGGTTCTTTATTTTCAACGTCTATTTTATCCATTAAAGGTAATAAAAATGCATGCGATTTCCCTGTACCTGTTTGAGATTGACCTATTAAATTAACTCCTTTTTTAATTCTAGGAATTATTCTATTTTGAATTTCAGTTGGTTTTTCAAATTTTAAATCTTTAATTGCTTCTATAAGTTTTGAGTCTAAATTAAATAACTCAAATGGATGAGTTGCCATCGATTAGGCCTCCTTAAAATATTCAATTGATGTTGATTAAATTTTTTTAGCTATATTTGAATGGGTCTGTATTAATATTAGAAGCTTCAATTGGGAAGTTTACATTTTCAGTATTTAACCAATGCTTCAATAAATCTTTAAGTCCCTCTCTCATTACATATTCACTATAATGATTAATATCTAAAATGGTTATGCCGTTAGTCTGTGCATCAAGTGCATCATGGTGTTTAACGTCCCCTGTTATAAAGATATCAGCCCCCTTATTGAAGGCAAGTGATTCAAATCCAATTCCAGAGCCACCAATAATTGCTACATTTCGAATGAGTTTACCAGAATCACCAGTATATCTAACACTAGGTATATCAAGCTGCTTTTTCACAAATTTCACAAATTCAGCTAATGGCATTGCTTCTTCCATATTCCCGATTTTACCAAGTCCATAATTAGCAGTTTTAGTCATTTTAATAAAATCATAAACTGGCGTTTCATAAGGATGGTTGCTAATAATTGCTTTTTCAGCTAATTCATATTGACTATCTTTAATCATAAATTCAATTTTAACTTCGTTCACGTATTCAATATTGTTTATTTGACCTAAATATGGTTTAGCTTCACCTACAGGTTTAAACTGACCGCGGCCCTCAGTTTCATAAAAACAATATTCATAATTACCTTCTTTTGCAAGTCCTACTTGATCAAGGCTATTTTTAAAGGTTTCTATATCTTCCTTAGGTATATAAGTCTGAACTTTAAAATAGGTTTCATTTTCTTGTGTTAAAAATTGTATATTGTTTAACTTTAATTTATTAGCTAGCATTTGGTTTACACCATTAACGTGGTTATCAAGGTTCGTGTGTAGAGCAATGAGGTTAATATCATGACGAATAATTTTTTGAATTAATTGTCCATAACCATCATCAATAATTGATTTTACTCCCTTAAAAATGAGTGGATGATGAGCGATAATCGTGTTGTAACCATTATCTATTGCTTGGTTAACAATTGAGTCGGTACAATCCAGAGTAGTTAAAATACCATTGATTTCAGATTCATTATTACCTATAAGTAATCCAACGTTGTCCCAACTTTCTGCTGTTTTGAGAGGAACGTGATTATCAACAATAGACATTAACTCTTTAATCTTCATAATTTAACACCTCAGTAATTAATGATATATCATTCTCTATTTCTTTAAGTCTCTCATGATGTGATTCTGAATTCAATTGATTGCGAATATGTTTAAGTGCTTCTAATTCATGATTCCATTTCTTATAAAAAATTTCATTTTTCTTTTGTAATAGCTTAGGTCCAAATTTTAATTCTTTATTATTCAAATTTTCACTAGTAGTATTGTATTCAGCTACAACTATTTCGTAAATATGTCCTTTTTCTTCCATAATAATCTCATCAACAATGTGATAGTTGATAGACATTAAAGTATATCTTAATGCTTCAGTCTGAATGTTACTTTGTAGAACTAGTCTAGGACCTTGAACTAGATGCTCTTTTCCTTCTTTTAATATTTTAGCAATTAACGGACCGCCCATACCACAAATAGTTATATTCTGTATTGATTCGCTTTTGCTTATAACACTCAATCCATCCCCTAATCGAACATCAATTACATCATTAAGTTGATTTACTAATACATTTTTTCTTGCTGCTTCATATGGACCTTTAATAACTTCTCCAGCAATAGCACTAGAGATTAAATTATTTTGAATTGCATAAATTGGAAGATATGCATGGTCAGAACCAATGTCAGCCAATTTTCCGGGAACAAGGTAATTGCAAACAGAAGTTAATCTTTGATTTAAAGTTATCATAGGTATCTCCTTTACTATAAAAAGAGACTGGGACAAAGTTAAGTGTCTCAGCCTAAAATTCTCTTTAGCTCAATATAGTAACGTTTAAAATAGAATTGAATTATCATGGTAGATAATAGAATCATTAATTAGTAAATGCTACAAATTAACTAATTAATTGAAATGAATATTTCAAAATTTTAAACGTTAAGTACTCTATGAGCATTGAAAATAAATAAAGTTTTAACTCGAATTATTAAAATTAATCCATAAAGTCTTTTAATCTCTTACTTCGACTTGGGTGTCTAAGTTTTCTTAGTGCTTTTGCTTCAATTTGACGAATTCTTTCACGTGTAACACCAAAGACTTTACCAACTTCTTCAAGTGTTCTTGTTCGACCATCGTCTAAACCAAATCTTAAGCGTAAAACATTTTCTTCACGGTCAGTAAGCGTATCTAAAACATCTTCTAATTGTTCTTTTAAAAGTTCGTAAGCTGCATGGTCAGATGGACTTTGCGCCTCTTGGTCTTCAATGAAGTCACCTAAATGACTATCATCTTCCTCACCTATTGGCGTTTCTAATGATACTGGTTCTTGAGCAATTTTAAGAATTTCACGTACTTTTTCTGGAGGTAAATCCATCTCTTCTCCGATTTCTTCAGGTGCAGGATCACGACCTAAATCTTGTAATAATTGTCTTTGAACACGTATTAACTTATTAATTGTTTCAACCATGTGGACTGGAATTCTAATTGTACGTGCTTGGTCGGCAATCGCTCTTGTAATTGCTTGTCGAATCCACCAAGTTGCATAAGTGGAGAATTTAAATCCTTTGCTAAAATCAAATTTCTCAACAGCTTTTATTAATCCCATGTTGCCCTCTTGAATTAAATCAAGGAATAACATGCCACGTCCAACATATCTTTTTGCGATACTTACAACTAGTCGTAAATTAGCTTCAGCTAACCTAGACTTAGCAATCTCATCACCTTGCTCAATTCGTTTAGCTAATTCAATTTCTTCTTGAGCACTTAGTAGATTAACTCGGCCAATTTCTTTTAAGTACATTCTTACAGGATCATTAATTTTGACACCTGGAGGGGCACTTAAATCATTTGGGTTTAATTTTTCATCAGTATCTGAGCTATCTTTCTCATTTACTAAACTAATATCATTATCATTTAATTGGTCAAAGAAATCATCCATTTGATCAGAATCCATATCGAAATTTTGCAATTTTTCGGCTATTTCCTCATGACTAAGGTGACCTTCCTTTTTACCTTTATCGATTAATTGTTTCTTAACATCTTCTAATGTTAATGTCGGATCTATTGTTTGTTTTTTAATTTTAACTTGGTTATCAGACATGAAAAGGCCTCCCAATAGTAATATATGTTTTGAAACAAGATATTTAATTATATAATATTTCAATATAATAAGAAAAGTATTAATAAAAATTCATAATAATGGTAACATTTCATATTCAATATTTGAATGTTTAATATCAATTATATTTAAACGACATCACATTAATTAAATGTTACTTATGTTCCATATCTACCCATTAAAAACGCATAATAACCATTATACAATAATGGTTATTAAATAGAAATACTATTTATATGATTTATTAAAGTAAGCAATTTCATAGCAGTTTTTATAATAATAGTTACATACGAGCTTTATTTTTATTAACGATTTGTTCCAAATAATATTTTTGCAATTCTACGTCGCCTATCCGTGACGCTTCACGTAATTTATGATTTAATTCTTCAAGTGTATCTCCATACTTTGATTCATTGATGACATTCATGTAATCTTCTATTTCACTATCATAAGGCTCTTGATTTAAATCATAATTATCCAAAGCGATAATTGCATCTCTCAAATTATCATTATCTGTGTAAAGTATCATATCGCTAATTGTATAACTGTCATTTTCAGCGTAAAAATCTTCTAAAACACTATATATACGTTTGAAAAATTGATTATCAAAGTCACCACTTTCAAGTTGCTTATGATAATTTAAGAATAAGTCTTTATCATTCATAAAATGTTTAAGTAAGGCTCTTTCAGCACTTTCATGTTTTGATAAATGACTAAATAAATTATTTGTATTATTTTGTATTTCACTATCATATGATTGATAATCGTTAAAATGAGGTTCGCTAGGAATATATTGTTGTTGATTCAACACATTGTTATTTAGAGTATTAGAATCAACATTAAATATATGTGCTACATCTTTGATTATCTTATTCTGCAAAATTTGAGAATTCATTAATGCAATATCTTGGGTAACTTCTTTAAGATAACGTTCATAAGCTAAGTCATTATTAGCAATTTCATCTTTGTGTTTATTTACTTTATAAATGATAAATGATTTCTTTTCATTATTTACATATTCAAGAAATTTTTCATTACCATATTTAGTTATATACTCATCTGGATCCATATCTTTAGGTAATTGAACCACAAAAACATTAAATCCTTGTTGTAAAAAGTGTTGCCCAGTTTTAATTGTTGCTTCTTGACCAGCGAAATCACCATCAAACATTAGAGTAATATGAGATGTTAATTTTTTTAGAACAGTAATGTGTTCATCTGATATAGCTGTTCCCATACTTGCAATGGCCGGTTTTAGTCCTGATGAATCGGATTTAATTACATCCATAAATCCTTCTAATAAAATGGCTTCATCATTTTTTCGTATATGCTTTCTAGCATTATCAAGATTATATAATAATCTTCTCTTTTGAAATATGGGTGTTTCCGGACTGTTTAAATATTTAGGTTCTTGATTATTATATGTTCTACCTGAATAGCCCACAATACGACCCTGAGCATTATTTAAAGGGAACATAATGCGATCTCTAAACCTATCAAAATAGCTGAAATTTTCTTCATTTCGTGATAAAAGACCAGCTTCGTACGCGAGTTCTATATCATAACCTTTTTGTTGTAAAAAGTCATGACAAAAGTGAGTATGATTAGGCGCATAACCAATACCACGTGATTTAATAAGTTCTTCAGTAAAACCACGTTTTTTTAGATAATTTAATGCCTCTTCACCTTCTACTGTCTTAAGTAAAGCATATTGATAATATTCAAGCATTAATTCATGCATCTCAATCATTGTTAAATCATTCGATGCTATTTGACTTGTATAGTCACTACTATTACCAATATCAACTGAAATGTTAATTCTTTCTCCTAGCTCTTTTACAGCCTCTACAAATGATAAATCTTTTATCTCTTGAGTAAATTGAAAGACATTACCACCTTTTTTACAACCAAAGCAATGACAAATTTGTTTATCTTCAGATACAGTAAACGAAGGAGTCTTCTCATCATGAAAAGGACACAAACCAATGTAATTGCGTCCTCTTTTTTCTAATTTTACATATTCACTTACTAAATCCAAAATATCGGTCTTATCTTTAATTTCATTAATTACTGATTGTTCAATACGCAATATATATCACCTATAAATTGTAGTCATAATATTATACTTTGTCTAAAGATAAATTAAAACTATTTTGATTGACTTTCGATTATATTAATAACATCATTAGCTGTTTCTTCAATTGCTTTATCAGATACATCAATGACTGCACATCCAATTCTGTCTACGATATCTTCGAAGTATTTAATCTCTTCTTTAATACGTATTTCATTAGCGTATCTAGCTGAATCGCCTAATCCAAGCTGTTTCAAACGTTGTTTTCTAATACGATTTAATTTTTCTTCACTAATTCTTAAAGCGATGCACTTTGATGAGTCAATGTCAAATAACATGTCCGGTGGGGTTACTTCAGGTACAATTGGAACATTCATCACTTTATAACTTTTATGGGCTAAATATTGAGATAAAGGAGTTTTTGATGTTCTTGAAACACCAATTAATACTATATCCGCTTTAGGTAATCCTTTAGGGTCTTTTCCATCATCATATTTTACCGCAAACTCAATCGCATCAATTTTCTTAAAATAAGCGTCATCTAAACGATGGACTCTACCAGGTTGATTATATGGATTCTCTTCAAAAGCATCTTTCAAATAGCCCATTAATGGTCCCATAATATCAATAGAACGTAACTTATTAGTACCTATCTTACTTTCCATATATGTTTTCATTTCTGGTTTAACTAACGTATAAACTATAATTGCATTTCTGTCATTTGCTACTTGAATAACTTCATCAATGTCCTCTTTTGTCTCGATATAAGGATACCTTAAAAATTCATGTTTACATTCCTTTGGATTGAATTGAGAAATACATGCTCTTGTTACTAATTCAGCAGTTTCTCCAATTGAATCAGAAGCGATGATTATCTTTATATTTTCCATCGTTCTACCACCTATTCTTTAAATAATGATACAAATAATTTTGCAATTGTTGTTTTTGAAATTCTACCAGTGACTTGATATTTATTATTATCTTTATTTTTTACAATGGGTATTGAGTCGATTTCTTTCTCTATCATTTGATCTGCAGCATATATAATAAGTTCATCTTCTTCTAAATAAGTTAAGTTAGGCATTCTAGACATGTTTACACTGATAGGCATTGTATGAATATCCTCTCCAATCATAGATGCTCGTAACAAATCCTTTCTTGAACAAACGCCTATAAAATCATTATGCTCATTTGTAATGAATAAAGTACCTGCGTCTTCTAAAAAGATGGTACAAATAGCATCATAAACAGTCATATCTTCTTTTACAATGACTGGTGGAGACATATAGTCTTTAACAACATATTGGCGTAATTTATCGGTCATTAATTTGTTTTTTGATTTTCCTGAATAATAATAACCAACTCGAGGTCTAGCTTCTAAAAAACCGGACATAGTTAAAATTGCTAGGTCAGGTCTTAGAGTAGCACGCGTTAAATCTAATTTTTCGGCAATGTGTTCTCCAGTGATGGGTCCACCGCTTTTGACTATTTCAATGATTTGTTCTTGTCTTTTACTAAGTTCTATAGGTCTTCACCCCTTTTTTATTCACGTCTATTATACCTATTTATTTATGTAGCTACAAATACATATAATTTCTTGCTATTAAATAATCAATCTATTAAACTAATAGTAAGCGAGTTAAGGGTGGTGTAAGCTTAACAATTTTTAATTTGGCTAATATTAAAACTTTATAAAAGAGAGTGGCTACACTAATTTGGGTGGAACCGCGGGTTATTAAGGTATCAACTATATTAAAACAATATAGTAAAATAAATTAACTCGTCCCAAGATAATGATAAATGTAATTTATACATTTATTTATTGTCTTGGGGCGTTTTTATGTATTAAATAAGGAGAGATTATATGGTTAAAGATATGGAAACAATTGTATCATTAGCGAAACACAGAGGATTTGTATTTCCTGGTAGTGATATTTATGGTGGATTATCAAATACATGGGATTATGGCCCATTAGGTGTTGAATTAAAAAATAACGTAAAAAAAGCATGGTGGCAGAAGTTCATAACTCAATCACCATTTAATGTTGGTATTGATGCTGCAATTTTAATGAATCCTAAAACTTGGGAAGCTTCAGGTCACTTAGGTAACTTTAATGATCCTATGATTGACAATAAAGATAGTAAGATTCGTTATCGTGCAGATAAATTAATTGAAGATTACATGCAAAAAGAAAAAGGCGACGAAAACTTTATCGCTGATGGTTTGAGTTTCGATGAAATGAAACGTATTATTGATGATGAAGGTATTGTATGTCCGGTAAGTGGAACTGCTAATTGGACAGATATTCGTCAATTTAATCTTATGTTTAAAACATTCCAAGGTGTTACAGAAGATTCTACAAATGAAATTTTCTTAAGACCAGAAACTGCACAAGGTATTTTTGTGAATTACAAAAACGTGCAACGTTCTATGCGTAAAAAATTACCATTTGGTATTGGTCAAATTGGTAAGTCTTTCCGTAATGAAATTACACCAGGAAACTTCATCTTCAGAACTAGAGAATTTGAACAAATGGAATTGGAATTCTTCTGTAAACCTGGTGAAGAAATTGAATGGCAAAATTATTGGAAAACATTTGCTAGTCAATGGTTAAAAGATTTAAATATCAATGAAGAAAACATGAGATTACGTGACCATGACGAAGAAGAGTTATCTCATTACTCTAATGCTACGACAGATATCGAATATCGCTTCCCATTTGGTTGGGGTGAATTATGGGGTATCGCAAGCCGTACTGACTTTGACTTGAAAAAACATAGTGAACATTCAGGTGAAGACTTTAAATATCACGACCCTGAAACAAACGAAAAGTATGTTCCATACTGTATTGAACCATCTCTTGGTGCTGATCGTGTTACATTAGCATTCTTATGTGATGCATATGAAGAAGAAGGTGTTGAAGGAAGCAAAGATGCACGTACAGTGATGCATTTCCACCCTGCTCTAGCACCTTATAAAGCCGCTGTTTTACCATTAAGTAAAAAATTATCTGAAGAAGCTATTAAGATTTTCGAACAATTAAGTTCTAAATTTGCAATTGATTTTGACGAGTCTCAATCAATTGGTAAACGTTACCGTAGACAAGATGAAATTGGTACACCTTATTGTATTACATTTGATTTTGACTCATTAGAAGATAATCAAGTTACAGTACGTGACCGTGATTCAATGGAACAAGTGCGTATGCCTATTTCAGAGTTAGAAACATTTTTAGCTGAAAAAGTGGCATTCTAATAAAATGTGAATAATTAGTACTAACCCCACCTCAAATTTCTTTGTGGTGGGGTTTTAAGTGTGAGTATTGTTGGATATTAATATTGTATACGTTTAAGTTGGTTAATTAGCTTTTGACCTTTAAAGTACATGCCTGCATATTCTTTATAAATTAATAATATTAATTCTGACATTTCATCTAATATTTCTTGGCTAATGTTAAATTGATTCATTTTATCAATTGGTAATTTTTGTAAAACATCTAATAAGTATAACGTTTTGTTAGATATTCGAAAGGCATGTGGGTCTTTGTGTAATTCTGATTCAAGAATAGTTCCATCATATACAAAACTATACGCAACTAATTTTGATTGATCAAAGCTATTTGAAATAGCTGAGTGATTAAAAAATGCTGTAAACCCAAAACGATTCATACATTTTAAAAGAACTATAATTGACATTAATTGAGCTGAATCACCATTTGAAATCTTTTCGAGTACGAAGTGTAAAAGTTGGTAATGGAACGGTGAAATGTCATCATTATCCATAGAACGTTCAATTGCCTCTGCACATAACGTAGCATAACTACTATTAAATATATCTAAACGTAAATAATAATATTGATTGATAACATCAACTGAACTTAATGTACCCATACCTTTCCATTTATTATAAATAAATAAGCCATACACAAATAGTTGCGTATGGGCTTGCAAACCTGTTTTTGATTTTTTAGCTCGTCTAACCATTAATGGTATTTTTGCACCATGCTCGTTTAATATTGTAATAATTTTATCAGATTCTCCATAATCTACGGACTTTATGATGATACCTTTTTGTTTTTCGAGCATAGTTTCACGACCTTTCTAAAATCAAATATTTTTAATCTTGATCTTCAATATATCCCATTTGACGAATAAAATTAACTTTATTTCGCCAATCTTTTTGAACTTTTACCCATAGTTCCAAATAAACTTTTGAGCCTAGTAACATTTCAATATCATGTCTTGCTCTTTTACCGACTTCTTTTAGTTTTTTGCCACCTTTACCGATAACAATACCTTTTTGTGAATCTCTCTCAACAAAAATAGTAGCTTCAACTCTAACACGCTCGTCATTTTCTTTAATCATTCTATCTACATTTACGCCTATTGCATGCGGAATTTCTTCACTAGTTAAATGTAAAATTTTCTCACGTATGATTTCACTGACAACAAACTGTTCAGGGTGATCTGAGATTTGATCATCTGGATAGTATTTTGGACCTTCAGGTAAATATGTTTTCAACACATCTATAAAATGGTCAACATTTAGTCCTTCTAAAGCTGATATTGGTACGATTTCAGTAAAATCCATGTATTTTTGATATTGTTCTATTCTTGGCATTAAAGCATCAGGATGAACTAAATCGATTTTATTTAATACTAAGAAAACGGGCGTCTTAACATTCTTTAGCATTTCCATGATATATTCATCGCCACGACCGATTTCTTCATTAACGTTAACCATGAACATGATTGCATCAATTTCAGATAGAGTATTTTTTGCAACACGCATCATATAATCACCTAATTTGTGTTTAGGCTTATGAATACCCGGTGTGTCTAAAAATATGATTTGTGCATCATTTCTAGTCATTACACCTTGGATTTTATTTCGAGTTGTTTGAGCCTTGTCGGACATAATTGCAATTTTATGGCCAATAACTCTATTCATAAATGTAGATTTTCCTACATTCGGTCTTCCTATTATTGATACAAATCCTGACTTATGTTCTGTCATTTATTCTAAATCCTTTCCTGAAAAGCCATGTGGTAATAAATCTCCCACAGTTGACTCAAGTAATTCCCCTTTATGGTTTGTCATATATACCGGCATATCATCATCGCATAATTCTTTAAGTACCTGTCTACAAGTTCCGCAAGGAGAAGACGGTTTTTCAGAATCAACAGTTACTGTTATTGATTCAAAATCTCCAGGTCGATAACCTTCAGAAATTGCGGCCACTAAACTAGAACGTTCAGCACAAATGGTAGCAGGGTAAGCTACATTTTCAACATTAGCACCATAGAACGTACGGCCGTCTTTGGTCTTTAAATAAGCACCTACTTTAAAGTTGCTGTATGGTACATACGCACGGCTTTGAGCTTCTCTAGCTTCTTGAAAATAATGTGATCGATAAGTCATTTAAACATCCCCTTTATAGTTAGAAAATATGAGGTAAAAATATAACTAATCCAGTTATTAAAGCAAATATTGATACCAACATAACACTAAATGCGGCAATATCTTTAGCCTGTTTAGCAAGTTCATGATAATCCATTGTAACCAAATCAACTACACATTCAATTGCAGTATTAACAGCTTCTAAGGTTAATACTAAAAAGATGGCTAGTAATATAAATAACCACTCTATAGCACTCAATTGATAAATATAACCTAAAATAATTGTTATAAAAGCAATAATGATATGTAGTAAATAATTATGATCTTTTAGAAGAAGCGTTTTTAACCCATCATACGTATGTTTAAAACGTTTAATATGTTTAATCTCTAGTCAATCCATATGCATTTAGTATAGTGTCTTGACGGCCAAACATTTCTTTCTCATCTTCTTCATTCATATGATCATAACCTAATAAATGTAAAAATCCATGAAGCGCTAAAAATCCAAGTTCTCTTTCAAATGAATGCCCGTATGAGTCAGCTTGTTCTTCAGCTACATTAGTGCAGATAATAATATCACCGAGAACTCTAGGCATATCTAGTCCAACAATTTCTGGTTCGTCTTCTTCAAGAGCGAATGAAATAACATCTGTTACTTTATCGTTATCGCGATAAGTTTTATTTATTTCTTGAATTTCATTTTTATCTACGAATGTGACTGAAAGTTCAGCATCCTCGTTAATTTGCTCTTGTTCTTTAGCAAAATTTAGTAAATTTTCAATCTGATGATACCAAGATTCATTTACCAGGTCTGTATGATCATTAAAATCAATTGTAAACATTTAAATGTCTCCTTCATAGCGATCAATTATTTTACTTACTAATGGGTGTCTTACAACATCACTTTGATCTAATTGCATAATGTTAATTCCTTTGACACCATGTAATTTTTTGACTGCTTCTTTTAGTCCACTTTTAACACCTTTTGGTAAATCGATTTGAGTTTGATCTCCTGTTACTACCATTTTAGAACCAAACCCAAGTCGTGTTAAGAACATCTTCATTTGAGCATGCGTTGTATTTTGAGCTTCATCTAAAATCACAAACGCATCATCAAGTGTACGACCACGCATATAGGCTAAAGGCGCAATTTCAATAGTACCTCTCTCTATAAATCGAGCTGTTTGTTCTCTTCCTAATACAGTGTTTAATCCGTCATAAAGAGGTCTTAAATAAGGGTCTACTTTTTCTTTTAAATCACCGGGTAAAAATCCAAGAGACTCTCCTGCTTCAACAGCTGGTCTTGTTAATACAATACGTTTTACTGAGCCCTTTCTTAGTTGTTTAGCTGCATATACCACTGCTAAAAAAGTTTTACCAGTACCTGCAGGCCCAATGCCAAAGACTAAGTCATTATTCTTCATTGCATTAACATATAGTCTTTGTCCCATAGTTTTTGCTCTAATAGTTTTTCCATAAGCATCTTTTGTAATTTCTTCATCATATAAATCAATAAGGTGATGTATTGTATCATTTTTAGCCATTTTTATTGCAGCTTCTACATCTTTTAATGTAATTGTGTTACCCATTTCAATTACTTTTAATAAATTTTTAAGAACTAATTCTGACTTTTCTACAGGCTCTATTTTTTGACCTTTAACTGCTATTTCTTGGCCACGAGCATGTATTTCGACATCAAATGCCTCCTCAATCGCATTAATATGTTCATCATTATTACCAATTAATGCTTGAGAATGGTTAATATCGTCTATTTGAATTATTCCTGGCATACAAGCGCTCCTTTTCACTTAAACAATGTAAAATCTTTTGATTATATTAGTTTCACTTAAAATTCAAAAATTAAACATGATTTGTTAATCTTCAAAAAAGTAAAACTTAATTAAGTTTAGTAAATTAACTTTCATTTAAATTTTACTAAAGTCTGTTAAAGTATACAAATTTAATTGGCTTTGTGTGCTGATTTATTAAATTATAATATGAGCCTTTTCTTTTTAATAAAATAAAAAAACCCGAAAATCATTTAAAAATGAAATTCGGGTTAAATATAATTTTTAATTATAAAATTATAACATTTCTTCAAATTATAATTGTTTAGGTTTATTGAGAATTTCTTGCCATATAATACCATTTACAACAGGATCATTATCAAACTGAAAACTTTGATGTGTCATATCTTGTTCTATTGCTTTACTATTTAACAATTGTTTTAATCTATAGCGTTTGGTACGTTCAGATAGATTTTTATCATTGATAATAGCTCTTGCTTTATTTTCAATTCTAGAAAGTTGTTTTTCTTTTTCACGGTCGATTTCTGTACGTACGTTATATAAATCGTCTACAAGTTGTTTTTCTAATTCTTTTTGAAGTTTATTCGAGTCTCTATTGCTCTCGCGTGAATTGGCAGATTGACGTGTTTCTCTTTCAACTCTACCACGTTGTCTTGTAGAACGCTCTAATTCCTCTGGTACGCTCTCTTTTTCGATTTCTTTTTCAAGTTTTTGATCCTGATAAACACGTTTTGTGTTACGCTGTTTAGCTTTCTTTTGTTTGTTAGATGGTTTATCTTCGTTTGTAAATTCCTTTTCTAACTCACTAAATGCTTCTTCAATTTGCTCAAAAAAGCCTTTTTCATGAGTTTCTTTTTTGTCAGAAGTTGACTTTTTTGGCTGAGGGGGTCTTTGATTTTTTCTTTGTTCATGACTCTTATCCCTCATCGCACTAATACCTGTAACAATTATGGATATTATAAAAATTATAATACCAATATTCATCTAATCACCCCTTAAATTTTACTTTGGTGATTCATCTTCATTTTGTTCAGTACGTTTGTTTATCGCATTTCTCATGCCAGTGTCAGCCTCTACGTTTTTTAAATTGTAGTAATCTTTGACACCCAAATTGCCTTCACGTAATGCTTCTGCCATCGCAAGTGGAACTTCAGATTCTGCTTCAACCACTTTAGCACGCATTTCTTGAACACGCGCTTTCATTTCTTGTTCAGAAGCTACGGCCATAGCACGACGTTCTTCAGCTTTAGCTTGTGCAATATTCTTATCTGCAAGTGCTTGTTCTGTTTGTAAGTCAGCACCGATATTTTTGCCAATATCTACGTCAGCGATATCGATAGATAAAATTTCGAAGGCTGTACCTGAATCAAGACCTTTACTTAAGACAGTCTTAGAAATGTTATCAGGGTTCTCAAGTACTTGTGTATGATGCTCACTTGAACCAATAGTAGAAACAATACCTTCACCTACACGAGCAATGATTGTTTCTTCTCCGGAACCACCAACTAAACGAGAGATGTTTGCACGTACAGTAATTCTAGCTTTCGCTTTTACTTCTATACCGTTCATTGCAACACCAGTAATAAATGGTGTTTCAATTACTTTAGGGTTTACAGACATTTGAACTGCCTCAAGAACGTCACGTCCAGCTAAGTCAATAGCTGCACCACGTTCGAATGGTAAGTTAATATCTGCACGTTGAGCAGCAATATTTGCATCGACTACTCTATCTACATTACCCCCCGCTAAGTAATGTGATTCTAATTGATTTGTTGTAAGGTTCAAACCTGCCTTATGTGCTTTAATTAATGGACCAATTACCTTACGCGGTGATACTCGACGTAATCTCATACCTACTAATGTTCCAATACCTACTTTAACTCCAGCAGCAATTGCTGATATCCAAAGTCCTACTGGGACAAATGAGAATAACACTAGTAAAGCAATGACAATGATTACTGCTATAACTATAATGCCTAATCCAAACATTTAACCACTCCTCTATGTATTTTCAATCTCTCTAACAACAACTCTAGATCCTTCTACCTCAAGAATTTTA
The DNA here is from genome assembly GCF_001808125.1 of Staphylococcus sp. HMSC14D10. Classification (NCBI taxonomy): domain Bacteria; kingdom Bacillati; phylum Bacillota; class Bacilli; order Caryophanales; family Staphylococcaceae; genus Staphylococcus; species Staphylococcus sp. HMSC14D10. The sequence continues at coordinate 19,312 of NZ_KV792248.1, forward strand.
ACTTCTTTATTTCTTAAAATAAAAGCGCCATCTGATACGGCATCTATTCTTTCATTATCAAGCGTTATAATTCCTGCAGGTCTTAAATCTGTCACAGTACGAGCTGTTTGACCAACTAAATGAGAACGATCATCGTGAGATCTATATCCTGCTTCTGAATTAGTAGAATCTTTTAACACAACTTTATCTAAAAATGGAATTTTCCTTTTAAACCATTTCACTAATATCACCCATTCAATAATTGCCAATATTGACGCAATCACAACGTTTAATAGCATCAAGAGAATGTTATCTCCTAACATTATTATGCTAAGTATAATCAGTGATATACCAATAATACCTATGACCGCACCAATGACAAATAATTCAATAATAACGAGTATTGCTCCAACGAAGAATAGCAATACAGAAATCAGATTAACATCACCGTTTATTAAAAAACCGAGAAAGAGAATTAAAAGTGCAAGTATTGCAATAATTCCTGCAAAGTTAATACGCTTCGAATACAATTGATATAAAAAGCCTAAAAAAATGATACATGTTAATATAAGTGATATTAATGGACTCGTTACGAACTGGGATAAATTATTAAATAAATTATTAGTGGTTAAAATGGAATTGATAATTGTATGTATTGCAATGAAATAGGTCACAATTTCACCTCGCTCTCAATTCCAATTATACATGAATAAACTTAGTTATAATAGTGATAGTAGAATCTTTAACATAAAAAAGCTCTCGACTAGTTTAACTAATCGAGAGCATATATATAATTAATATTCTTGTTGAGGGAGTCAACAGAGTTATTAATTATTTGAATTTACGTTTACGTGCAGCTTCTGATTTCTTTTTACGTTTAACACTTGGTTTTTCGTAAAATTCACGTTTACGTACTTCTTGGATAGTACCACTTTTAGATACTGAACGTTTAAATCTACGTAATGCATCTTCAAGTGATTCATTTTTACGTACTACTGTTTTAGACATCTGTATTTCCCTCCCTCCAAATATCAACGGAACTTTAAAGTCATTGCATAGTAGGATACAACTATGCTTTACTTAGTATAATATATGAATTTATTATGGTCAATTCCAAATTATTATAAATTTTAAAAATTATAATAATACGCCTTCTTCAGATTTGTTCGTTGCGTGTTCTACAATTCTCACGACTTTACCTGTATTAATAGGATAATCAGCTTTAGCGATTTTTACTTTTACAATTTGACCGATTAAAGAGTCATTGCCTTCAAATTGTACTTTCATATAGTTGTCAGCATACCCCACCAATGTTCCTTCTATCTCGCCAGCTTCTTCAGGAATAACTTCTAAAACTTCATCTTCAAATTTAGAGGCATATTCTTTAGCTAATTGATCACTTAATGTGATTAATTTATGCACACGTTCATTTTTGATAGTTTCATCAATTTGATCATCCATACGAGCTGCAGGTGTACCAATTCTAGCTGAATATGGGAAAACATGTAATTCAGAGAATTTGTGTTTAACAATAAAATCATAAGTTTCTTGAAATTCCTCTTCCGTTTCACCTGGAAATCCAACTATAACATCGCTTGTAACAGCTAAATCTGGTAATGCATCATGTAATTTCATGATTCTTTCTGAAAAATGTTCCATAGTATATTTACGTCTCATTCGTTTTAAGACAGTATCTGAACCTGATTGTAATGGAACATGTAAATGTCTAACAACTTTATTTGAACGTTTTAGAACATCAATGACCTCATCTGTTAATTGACTGGCTTCAATAGAAGAAATTCTAATTCGTTCAAGTCCATCAATTTCTTCTAAATCACGGAGTAACTGTGCCAAATTATAATCTTTTAAATCTTGACCATAGCCACCGGTATGAATACCAGTTAAAACAATTTCTTTATAACCAGCGTTAACTAATTGAGTAGCTTGTTCAACCACTTTTTCTGGATCACGTGAACGCATTAATCCACGCGCCCATGGTATGATACAAAATGTACAGAAATTATTACACCCTTCTTGGATCTTCAGTGAAGCTCTTGTTCTATCAGTAAAATATGGTACATCTAATTCTTCATATGTACGATTTTTCATGATATTTCCAACACCATTGATTGGTTGACGTTCTTCTCTGAATTGTTGGATATAGTCTAATAGTTTATGTCTATCCTGTGTACCTACCACTACATCTACGCCAGGAATTTCCATGATTTCTGCAGAAGATGTCTGAGCATAACACCCTGTCACACATACCACTGCGTCTGGATTTTGTCGAATTGCTCTTCTAATTATTTGTCTACTTTTTTTATCTCCAGTATTTGTTACTGTACAAGTGTTGATTACGAAGACGTCTGCATTAGTTTCAAAATCAACTCTGTCATAATCAGCGTCTTTAAATAATTGCCAAATTGCTTCAGTTTCATAATGGTTTACTTTGCAACCTAATGTGTGAAACGCAACTGTTGACATAATATTCACCCCATTAATTCATTTTCATAACTGATAGCACTTAAAGCGTAAAGTGGCGCCGTTTCTGCCCGTAAAATTCGAGGTCCTAAACCAACATTGAAACTCGTTTCATTTAATAAATTGATTTCATTTTCTGAAAAGCCGCCTTCAGGACCAAATATTAATAAAATACGATCGTTAGTTTTAAACTTCTTCAAGGTTTCTTTAAAAAGACTAACTTCACCACGTTTTGCTTCATCTTCGTATGCTAACAAGATATAGTCATAATGATTAATAGTATCATAAATCTCATTTAAATTCGACTTAAAAATTATATTAGGAATAATTAAGCGATAGCTTTGTTCAGCAGCCTCTTTAATAATCTTTTGCCAGCGTTCTAATTTTTTTTGAACTTTATTTGAGGTAAGCTTTACTACAGATCTGTCCATTTCTACAGCTATAAAACTATCAGCACCTAATTCAGTAGCTTTTTGAATTAGCCATTCATATTTATCGGCTTTAATTAATCCACTACATATAGTAACCTGTACTGGTAACTCTGAATTGATATCAATCTGCTCTATTAGTTTAATTTCAATTGACTCATTTTCAATAGTAATAATTTCCGATTTGAAAACTATTTTATCTTTAAATGTTATAATAATCTGATTACCAATTGTATTTCTCATCACATTAGTAATATGATGTATATCTTCTTTATTTGTTATAAAAAAACGCTGACTTTCATCAGCGTTTTGATTGATAAAGTATCTTTGCAAATTATTCACTCACTTTCTGACCTACAATACATACCCAACCATTGTCATGATTTACTGATTTAATATCAAATCCAACATTTTCCATTTGATTTAATATTTGTTTATATTTTTCCTCTATAATACCTGATGTTATAAAATAACCATCTTTATTTAGAGTATTATAAGCATCTTCAATCATATCTTCAATAATATGAGCTAAAATATTTGCAATAACAATATCAAATTTTTCAGTTTCATTCTTTAATAAGTTTCCTGGTACAGCTTCAATTGCATCTTCACAATGATTTTTAGCAAAGTTTTCTTTAGCAACGTTAACAGCCAATTCATCAATATCCAAAGCTTTAATTCTTTTAACTCCAAGTAAATGACTGGCAATACTTAATATACCAGAACCTGTTCCAACATCAATAACGGAATTGTCAGGATTAACGTAGGTCTCAATTGCATTTAGACACATGCTTGTTGTTGGATGATCTCCAGTTCCAAATGCCATACCTGGGTCTAATTCAATACACTTTTCAGAATCATCTTCTTTAGTGTATTGTTCCCAACTTGGCACAATTGTGAATTTTTCTGAGGCTCTAAAGGGATGAAAATAATTTTTCCACTCGTTCTCCCAATCTACTTCAGCTATAGTTTGCTCAGAAAAATCTAAAACAGTTGAATCAATATTTTCAAGGTTAGTGACAGCTGTCTTAATATTATTTCTTAAAGAATCATCAAACTTTAATTCGTTGAAATAAGCTTTTAACCGGACACCTTTTTCAGGATAATCTTCTTGTTTCAGTTCATAAATTTCACCGAATTTATCGGCAGGTTGATTAATTAAATCATTAGAATCTTCAATTACAACACCATTTGATCCATAATTTTCTAATATATCAGTAACTAAAGGTTCAACTTCATGGTTTACAACAATCGAAAGTTCTGTCCAGTTCATTCGCTTATTCTCCTTTAAAGAATTTGCGTGCTCTATCTTTAAAATTAGATGGTTGTTCTTCAATCGATTCACCATTTAATTCAGCAAACTCTCTCATTATTTCTTTTTGTCTATCTGTTAGTTTTGTAGGTGTAACTACTTTAATATTAACAAATAAATCACCATGACCATATCCATGAACATTTTTGACACCTTTATCTTTTAATCGGAACTGTTTACCAGTTTGAGTGCCAGAAGGAATTGTCAACATAACATTACCATTAAGTGTTGGAACTTTTATTTCATCCCCAAGAGAAGCTTGAGGGAAACTAACATCTAAATTGTAATAAAGATCGTCTCCATCACGTTCAAATTTATCAGAAGGTTTGACCCTAAATACGACATACAAGTCGCCGTGTGGTCCGCCATTTTCTCCTGGTGTTCCTTCGCCAGCAAGTCTAATTTGTTGGTCATTATCTACACCTTCAGGTACAGTTACTTCTAATTTAACTGTTTTATTTTCTGTACCTTTACCATGACATGTTGGGCATGGTTCTTCAAATTCTTGACCAGTTCCATCACATTTCGGACATGTTTGTTGAGTTCTTACACGACCTAAAATTGTATTTTGCTCAACTGACACATGACCTGCCCCATTACAATAACTACATGTTTTTTTACTTGTACCTGGTTTAGCACCATCGCCATTACAAGTGTGACATGTCACATCTTTACGAATTGAGATTTCTTTTTTAGTTCCAAATACAGCTTCTTCAAATTCTAGTGTCATTGTATATTGTAGATCATCACCTTTTCTAGGTGCATTAGGATCTCTTTGACGTGAGCCACCAAAGAATGAACTGAAGATGTCTTCAAATCCACCTCCGCCAAATCCACTAAAGTCTTGGCCACTAAATCCTTGACCACCAAAACTACCTTGAGGTCCGTCGTGACCAAATTGGTCATAATTTGCTCTTTTATTATCGTCGCTTAGGACTTCGTAAGCTTCTGAAATCTCTTTAAATTTCTCATCTGCACCCTCTTCTTTATTGATATCAGGGTGATATTTTTTTGATAATTTACGATATGCTTTTTTGATTTCATCTTTAGATGCATCTTTACTTACACCTAGGACGTCATAATAGTCTCTTTTAGCCACAATCATCTCTCCTTAACTTAATTATTTACTAGGTTTAAAAGAACGAAGTTATAAAATAAAAAGTCAAAGCCAATGTTCAATTGACTTTGACTTTTTGGCTTACATTCATAATAGTTTGCTAATTAAAGCATACTTTACAAACGGTTAGCAATTATTTTTTACCTTCATCATCATTAACTTCTTTAAATTCAGCATCTTCAACATTGCTATCGTTTTGAGTTTGTTGAGTACCTTCTTGGGCTTGTTGCTGAGCTTGTTGAGCTTGTTGATATACTTTTGCAGATAAATCTTGAATTACTTTTTCAAGTTCTTCTTTTTTAGCTTTAATATCTTCGATATCTTGCCCTTCAAGAGCAGATTTTAAAGCATCTTTTTTACTTTCCGCATTAGATTTATCGTCATCACTTATATTGTCGCCAAGGTCAGTAATTGTTTTTTCTACTTGGAATACTAAGCTATCTGCTTCATTTCTTAAATCTACTTCTTCACGACGTTTTTTATCTGCTTCTGCGTTTTCTTCAGCATCTTTAACCATTCGGTCGATTTCTTCATCAGAAAGAGCAGAGCTTGATTGAATAGTAATATTTTGTTCTTTATTAGTACCTAAGTCTTTAGCAGTTACATTAACGATACCATTTTTATCAATATCAAATGTTACTTCGATTTGTGGTACACCTCGTGGAGCCGGTGGAATGTCAGTTAATTGGAATCTTCCTAAAGTTTTGTTATCAGATGCCATTGGACGTTCACCTTGCAATACATGAATATCCACTGCTGGTTGGTTGTCAGCTGCAGTTGAATAAACTTGAGATTTTGAAGTTGGGATTGTAGTATTACGTTCGATCAACGTATTCATACGTCCACCCATAATTTCAATACCTAATGATAATGGTGTTACGTCTAATAATACAACATCTTTAACATCACCAGTGATAACGCCACCTTGAATTGCAGCACCCATTGCTACTACTTCGTCTGGGTTTACACCTTTATGAGGATCTTTACCAATTTCTTTTTTAACAGCTTCTTGAACTGCTGGGATACGTGTTGAACCACCTACAAGAATAACTTCGTCAATTTCAGAAGTTGATAAACCAGCGTCTTTTAATGCTTGACGAGTTGGTTCCATAGTTCTTCTAATTAATGAATCAGCTAATTCTTCAAATTTAGAACGAGTAAGGCTAATTTCTAAGTGTAATGGACCACTTTCACCAGCTGAAATAAATGGTAATGAAATTTGAGTTTGTGAAACGCCAGATAAGTCTTTTTTAGCTTTTTCTGCAGCGTCTTTTAAACGTTGTAATGCCATTTTATCTTGAGATAAATCTACGCCATTTTCTTTTTTGAATTCTGATACTAAGTAGTCAATAATTACTTGGTCAAAGTCATCACCACCAAGTTTGTTGTCACCTGCAGTTGATAGTACTTCGAATACACCGTCACCTAATTCAAGAATTGATACGTCAAAAGTACCGCCACCTAAGTCGAATACTAATACTTTTTGATCTTGATCAGTTTTATCTAAACCGTATGCTAATGCAGCTGCAGTAGGTTCGTTGATAATACGTTCAACTTCTAAACCAGCAATTTTACCAGCATCTTTTGTGGCTTGACGTTCAGCATCATTGAAATATGCAGGAACTGTGATAACAGCTTTATCTACTTTGTCACCTAAATAACTTTCAGCAGTGCTTTTAAGGTTTTGTAATACCATAGCTGAAATTTCTTGAGGTGTATAAGATTTACCTTCAATATCTACTTTATAGTCAGTACCCATATGACGTTTTATTGATTGTACAGTGTTTGGGTTAGTGATAGCTTGTCGTTTTGCTACTTCACCGACTTGTGTTTCACCATTTTTGAATGCCACAACTGATGGAGTTGTTCTAGCACCTTCTGGGTTTTGAATTACTTTAGGTTCATCGCCTTCTAAAACAGCTACACATGAATTTGTTGTTCCTAAGTCAATACCGATTACTTTACTCATAATAAAATTCCTCCAATTTTAATATTTAATATATGGTATTTTTCGTCAATTTATTGATTTACTTTTACCATAGATGGTCTCAATACTCTATCTTTTAACTTATAACCTTTTTGTAGTTCTTGAGTAATATCACCAGATTTGAAATCTGGATTATCATCTTGAACGACAGCCTGGTGGAAGTTAGGGTCAAAAGCTTGACCTTCAGATTCGATTTCTTCAAGACCATTATCTTTTAATGCTCTAAGTAAACTTTCGTGTACCATTTGAACACCTTTTTGAAGTGATTTAAACGATTCATCATCACCTTCAATTTGAAGTGCGCGTTCAATATTATCAATCGTTGGTAAAATGTCAGTTAGAACATGTTGAGATTGATAAGTTTTATTAGTTTCATTTTCTTTCTGAATTCGTCTTTTATAATTTTCGAATTCAGCGTATAATCTTAAATATTTCTCTTCATTTTCATTAGCTTTTAATTGTAATTGCTGAATTTCTTCATCTTTAGGATCAACTGCAGTTTCTTCAGAACTTTCTTCATTCGAACTGTCGTTAGATGAATTATCACTATCAGAAGTACTACCTTCAACACTATCAACTGTTGAAGGTTCTTCATTCTTAACTTCTTGTTCTTCAGTATATTCAGAATTACTTTTTACTGATTCATCTTTTTCTGTCATTTTTTACCCTCCAATATAATTACAATTAAAATCACCATATTTGGTTAAGTAATTGAATCACATTCTGATAACGCATCGCTGCAGGTCCAATAACCGCAATTTGACCTTTTAATGAATTGTCGAAGTGATATTGACTCGTTACAATGGATATATCACTAAGACTTTCATCAATTTCTTTTCCTATCTTAACGTTAATATCATTTGATGTAATTGTCTGGAGCAATTCAGTGATTCTCTCAGATTCTAGATATTGTAAAATTGGTTGAATTGATGAAACATTTGATTCATTTAACGCATCAATTAGTTTAACCTTTCCACCTAAGAAAATGCTATTACTTTGTTTGTTAATATGAGAATTTATCATCTTAACAATGTCATTAATAAATCGATTCTCTTCATTCGAGCTAGCAAAAGAATTAATTTTATTTGATAGTTTGGCGCTCATTTCTAAATTATTGTTACTAATAAAATTAGAAATAGCGATTAATCTATCGGATGATAACTCAAGTGAAGAATTCAAGTGAAAATGCTCAACATGACCAGAATTATAAATAATTACTAAAATCATGATCGAATCATTTGCTTTAATCAAATGAACATTATTAATCATTTCTTCACTATGCTTTGGACGTACAACTAAAGTTGCATAATGAGATTTCATTGACAACTCATTTGCAAAGTAGCTTAATGCTGAAGAAATATCATAGTGATTCTCAATCAATAGTTGATTTAAACGTTGTATTTTATTTTTATTTTGACGAAAGGTTTGTTTTAACAATTGATCGACATAAAGTCTAAACCCTTCTTCGGAAGGTGAACGCCCTGAAGAAGAATGCGTCTTCTCTAAAAAGTTCAAATCTTCAAGTAGCTTCATCTCATTCCTTATTGTTGCAGGACTGACACCTAAATGATGTCTATCAATCAAAGCTTTAGAACCTATAGGTTGTCCTAAATCAACATAATCTTCAACAATTGCATTTAAAATGCTTAATTGTCTTTGTGTAATCATGTTTTCACCTCATTAGCACTCTTTTGTTCTAAGTGCTAATTATAATTTATCAAATTGGTCAAAGTAAGTCAACGTTAAAGCTTTACTTTTTGGATTTTTTATTAATTTAATAAGAAAGCTTCAAATACTTCGTTACCTATAACCTTTCCTCTTTCAGTAAGTGAGATGTTTCCGTCCGTTTCAACCAAAAGTTGTTTTGATTTTAAATGAAATATTGTTTCACCAAATATGTCATCTAATGATTGACCAAATTTCACCTCGAAACGTTCACGATTGACTCCTTGATTCATTCTCAAGCCTAAAAACATTTCTTCTTCCATCTTTTCGTTAAAGGTTGGACAACTAGAGGTTAAAACAGGTCGTTTTCCATTATTAATAGCATCAATATAGTGGCGAACTGGATTTAAATTTGTATAGCGTTCACCTTCAACATATCCACTTGCACCTGCTCCAAATCCGTAATATTCCTCGTTAAACCAATACACTTTATTATGATCGGATTCATGATTAGTTTTAGCAAAGTTGGAAATTTCATATTGTTTAAAGTCGGTTTGATTTAATGTTTTCATTAGGTATTGGTACATTTCAGCGCCTAAGTCTTCATTCGGTAATTTCAATTTCCCCTTACGATACATATTATAAAACTGTGTCTTTGGTTCAAGTATTAAACCGTAACTTGAAATATGGTCAATATCCATATTAACTGCTTGGTTTAAACTATCTGCAAAATCATCTATCGTTTGTTCAGGTAAATGGTACATTAAGTCAAGACTTATCGAATTAATACCAGCTTTCCTAGCATTATTTACTGCATTATAGATATCTTGAGTATTATGTGTTCGTCCTAATATTTTTAATAACTCAGGTTTAAACGTTTGCACACCCATTGAAATTCGATTAACACCATACTGTTTAAGTAACTTAACTTTATTTAAAGTAAGTTCATCTGGATTTGCTTCAAAACTAAATTCACCATTTATCGAGAATTTTGAATTTATCGCTTGTAATAAACGTTCTAATTGCATTTCACTTAGTGCAGTTGGCGTGCCTCCTCCAACGTACATGGTCTCCAGTTTTTTTATTTTACTAAATGACATTTCTTTTATTAAGGCATCAATGTATTCATCTACTGGCTGTTTATCAATATAATATTTATTGAAATCACAATAAGTACAAATTCTCACACAAAAAGGTATGTGTATGTACGCACTTTTAACTTCCAATGTTACACCCCCTTTTTATAACTTAAAAAAGAGATTGAGACTTAGTAATATAAGTTAGTAGCTTCTTTATCAATAATATTCATTATTGTTATGATATCTACCAATATATATTCGTCTCGACCTCTTTTATGTTCTATTCATCATCCATTTTTAGTACAGCTAGGAAAGCGTCTTGAGGAATTTCAACACTACCTACGGCTTTCATTTTAGCCTTACCTGCTTTTTGCTTTTCAAGTAACTTTCGCTTACGGCTAATATCCCCACCATAACATTTAGATAATACATTTTTACCCATTGATTTTATGTTTGTTCTTGCAACAATTTTTTGACCAATAGCTGCTTGTACAGGTACTTCAAATTGTTGACGTGGTATAAGCGTTTTTAATTTTTCAACTAATGCTTTACCACGTTCGTATGCAAAGTCTTTATGGACAATAAAGCTTAAAGCATCAACTTTATCTCCATTAAGTAGGATGTCCATTTTCACTAAGTTACTTTCTTTATTTTCAATAAATTCATAATCAAAAGAAGCGTAACCTTTAGTGTTGGATTTAAGTTGATCAAAGAAATCAAAAACAACTTCAGAAAGTGGTATCTTGTATACGATATTAACTCTAATATCATCTAAATAATCCATATTAATAAATTGTCCACGTTTACGTTGGCATAACTCCATAACTGCTCCAACGTAATCGTTTGGAACCATCATTGTAGCTTTCACATATGGTTCATAAATTGAGTCAATCTTATCTCTTTCTGGCATTTGAGCCGGATTATCTACTGTAACCTCTGATCCATCTTTCATAATACATTGATAAATTACAGATGGCGCGGTAGCAATCAATTCAATACCAAATTCTCTTTCGATTCTTTCTTGAATGATTTCCATGTGAAGCATTCCTAAGAAACCTGTTCTAAAACCAAAACCAAGAGCCTGAGAAGATTCTGGTTCAAATTCTAATGAAGCGTCATTTAATTGTAATTTTTCAAGCGCTTCTCTTAAATCATTATAGTCTTTATTTTCAATTGGGAACAAACCACAATATACCATTGGGTTCATTTTTTTATAACCTTTTAATGGTGCTTCAGCTGGTCTATTAGCATGAGTAATAGTATCACCCACACGTGAGTCATCAACATTTTTGATGCTTGCAATAATATACCCTACATCACCTACAGTTAGTTCTTCGATAGGTAGTTGTTTAGGAGTATTAATGCCTACTTCACTAACTTCAAATTCTTTACCTGTAGCCATCATTTTAATTTTGTCACCAGCTTTAACGACGCCTTCCATCACACGTATTGATGAAATAACACCTCTATAAGGGTCGTATTCTGAATCAAAAATTAATGCTTTCAATGGTTCACTAGGATCACCTTCAGGTGGTGGGACAACTTCTACAATTTTCTCTAAAATATCTTCAATACCAATATTTGACTTTGCACTTGCCATTACTACATCGTCTTGATCTAGACCAATTACATCTTCTAATTCTTGTTTTACTCTTTCAGGTTCAGCTGCAGGTAAATCAATTTTGTTTACTACAGGTAATAATTCTAGATCATTATCAAGTGCTAAATATACGTTTGCTAAAGTTTGTGCTTCAATACCTTGTGCTGCATCCACTACTAATATTGCACCCTCACATGCTGCTAAAGATCGTGAAACCTCGTATGAAAAGTCTACATGCCCTGGTGTATCAATTAAATGAAATGTATAAGTTTGACCATCATTTGCTTCATATTTTAATCGCACAGCATTTAATTTAATTGTAATGCCTCGTTCTCTTTCAAGATCCATTGAATCTAATAATTGATCTTGCATTTCCCTTGTTTCTACAGATTTAGTATTTTCTAAAATTCTATCTGCTAATGTTGATTTACCATGATCAATATGAGCAATAATAGAAAAATTTCGTATATTTTCTCTTCTGTTATAGCGTTCTTGCATATCCATAGCCTATCATTCTCGCTTTCATAAAATTAGCCCGTATATGTATACATCTTTGATATAATAACGTTTTTAATGCTTAATTGCAAACGTAATTGTGCTATTAAAAATTTAAGCATAAGCTTAATAATTCATTACTTACATTACATTTTCATTTTGATTACATACTAATTATAAAGTGTTAAAGAGTGCATTCCAACAGTAATTATGATTTAATTCAGATTTTAATTACACTATACTTAATTAATGATTGCACAAATATGTATGTTTTGATAAAATATTTCTTGTTGTAATCAAAATAAAATTTGATATGCTTAAGATTACTTTTAGGAGGTGACAGTAATGCCAAATATTAAATCTGCTATTAAACGTGTTAGAACAACTGAAAACGCTGAAGCTCGTAATATTTCACAAAAAAACGCTATGCGTACTGCTGTGAAAAATGCTAAAACAGCAATCAACAATAATGCTGATAACAAAGCTGAATTAGTTAACTTCGCTATCAAATCAGTTGATAAAGCTTCACAAAGTAACTTAATTCATTCAAATAAAGCTGATCGCATTAAATCACAATTAATGTCTTCAAGTAAATAATTTGTTAAAAAGCACGGAACATTGTTCCGTGCTTTTTTAATTGTTAGACAAATTCCCATATAATATTAATTATATGTTTATCACTGATTTGATTTAAATATTTGAATTTGATTAATATTTAAAGTGATAAAATAAATAATTCAAGAATTAAATGTTTGTCCATATATGAAGATTTTAGTTTATAATCTGTTTCGGCACAGTTATTAATAATATTTAGTAGTTGACCTAACTCGTAATGACGTACTTGATTTAATGCTAGTTTAACTCTATAAGGGTGAACATTTATGGTCTTAGCAATTTGCTGGCCACTATAGCCCTTTTGAGCAAGAATTTTACATTGATAATATAATCTATAATTACTTGTAATAAGCGCCAGTAATTTTATAGGTTCTTCTTTCATAATTATTAAATCTCTTACTAATTGTATAGCCTTATTTTTCTGGTTCTTCTGAATGAACTCTGTTAAAAGAAAAACATTTTGCTCTAAACTTCTATTTATTATTAAACTAACATCATTTTTAGTAATAGTGGTTCTATCACCTAGGAATAATGAAATTTTGTCTAATTCTTGAGAAACGATATTAAAGTTAACACCAGTTAATTCTATAAACAAATTTAATGCATCTTGTTTTATATCTTTGTAATTCTTGTGTAACTGATTTTGTATCCATGATTTAATTTCTTGTTCTGACATTTGTTCTACTTTTGAAAGTTTACTAGTTTTCTTTAATGTTTTAGTTAATTTCTTTCTCTCATCTAATTTATTGCTATATATTTCAAAAATGACTAAGTTTTCACCATCGTATTTTTCTAAGAATTCAATAACTTGTTCATTATTTGGTGTAATATCTTTGTTAACTTTTTCACCAGTAAACATGAATGAATTTTTAACAACAATGACTTTCTTCTCAGATATAAAAGACATGGTTAAAGCTTCTTCAATAACTGTAGACATATCAGTTTCATAAAGATTATATTTAATATAGTTAAAGTCATCTTTATCTTCATTTAAGAATGAATGTGTCAGTTCATTGCTTTTCTTTTCAACTAATTCAGGCACTTCACCATATATTGCCATAATGTTATTTGCCATAATTGTGAACTCCCTTTCAAATATCAAACATTTATAATTATACCACGTCTGTATAAAGCCTCACTAGATAAATAGCTAATTTTTGAATTTTATATCTAAATCATGGTCTAAGTCTATCGTTATTTCTCCAACATCTTGTGTGTTTAAAATTGAACTATTTATAGATCTTAGCGTTTGTAACGTTTCTCGATTAGGTAAGTGATATTTATTGTTTTTACCACTTGAAATGATACTTATTGTTGGCTTTATTAAGTTAATAAATGATTCAGAACTGCTAGTCTTACTTCCATGATGAGCAACTTTCAGTATATCAATTTTTGGTAATTGATATATTTTCATTAATTTTGATTCATTATTTTTAGTTACATCACCTAGTAAAAGCATCTTATATCTTTGATATTCAATAAGTAAAATGATGCTATGTTCATTTTTATCATTACTGTTGGGAATATCTCCATGTAAAAATGAAATTTTAGAATTATTTAGTTGAATAAATTGTATCGTTGTAGCATCTATTAATTCAATATTATTGATCTTACATAAACGTTTTATTTTTATTAATTCTATTTCAGAATAGCTATATAAGTTTATATATAACTTTTTGATTCTGATGTGTTGGGCGATATATGGTAATTCACCAATGTGATCTGCATGCGGATGAGTAATAATTAGATGATCAATTTTTGTAATTCTTTTTTGCTTTAATGTTGGTATAATATGATATTTAGCAATATTATGATGATCAATATTACCTATTTTAACCTTTTTACCACCGGTATCAACCATGACAGTTTCTTGTTTTCTTGTTTGAAAGATTAGACTATCCCCTTGACCAACATCAAAGAAGGTTATCGTGCTAACATTTGGTCGAACATTAAAAACACATAAAACTATAAACACGATAATGAATAAAAACAGAATTTTCTTTTTTTTATAACAGAAAAAGATATAAATGAGTACTATTAATAATACGAAAATAGAAAATTCTACTGCCGATTTAGGTGCTATAAAAATTTGATAATATTTAAAAGTTAAGAATAAATCTAAAAGTTTGTTATGAACTATGTATATTTTGTCAAAAACTAAATTAGGCAATGCCGTATCACTTACAAAATGATACGCAAAGAATAAAAATATGGCTAATGGAAAAATGATAAAACTATAAAATGGAACAAAAATGAGATTGGATAGTAATCCTATCCATTGAATTTGGTTAAAATGATAGATTGAAATTATAGTTGAAGAGAGTTGTGCGATAAATGTAAGTACAAAAATATTTTTAATGAAAGTTAATTTTTTAAGAAGAGGAAATGAAATAATAATAAAAAATGAGATTATAAATGAAAATTGGAAACCAATGTCATATAGATAATCAGGCTTGAAAAAGGTCATAACTAAAAATATGAGACCTAGTATATCTATAGAAACTATTTTTGTTTTATTTGAAATAAGTATGACAGTAGTTGTTGTTAAAATTGCTCTTAGTGCACTTGGTGCAAAACCAGTATAATATGCAAATATTGATAAAAATAAGATGATTAAACCATTAATAATTACTTTAGGAATGTTTAATCTTACAAGTGGTTGATAAATGAGAAATGAAATTGTTGCAATATGTGATCCGCTAACGGCTAATAAATGGTAGATACCGATATCTTTTACTTTATCAATGAAATCAGTATTGATTCCATTTACATCTCCAGTTACTAAAGCGATAACATATTCAGGATGAGATAAACTTGAATTGTTTAATTTTTTAATAATAAAGTCTCTTTGTTTTTCAATTATATTTTTACTTTTAGTAATATGACATGAATTTAAGTCTACATTACTTATAGAGACATAAGGAGTATGATTTAAAACACTAATTACCTTGCCTTTAATAACACAAGATTTATTTTCTAGATCCTTTTCTTTTAGATAATTAGAATAGAGGTAATACACGAAAGGTTGATGACTAAGTTCAAATATACCTTTTAGTTGTCTCTCTTGTTTCTCTATCTTGGAACCAAATTGAACTTCGGTAGATATATTAGAATTTGACTTAAGAAATTCGTCTTTATTTAAATTATATTCATTGTGAAAGTGTTCAAAAGTTAAGCCGGAAAATAAACAAATAATCAAAAAGAAAATATGTCGTAACTTTAATCTCTTTTGTAGCGAGATAATGATTAACAATAGAGTAATAAGAACGGCAATCCATTTTATATGTATCCATAAAATACCTGATAGAAAAGATAATGCATAAAATATCATAAATTTAGTTAGTCAAATATCGAGCTACATTTTGTGCTGAAAAAGGTATTTTTTTATAATCAATACCTGCTTGATCTAAAAGTTCTAGTGCGTATTTATGATTGTGATAGTCTTCAGCATAGTATATTTGTTTAATACCAGCCTGAATTATAGATTTTGTGCAATTAAGGCATGGGAAATGAGTAACGTATATAGTAGCTCCATCAGTCGATACACCTTGTTTAGCACATTGTAATAAAGCATTCATTTCGGCGTGAATGGTTCTAATACAGTGGCCATCTTCAATTAAACATCCTTCATCAATACAATGAACTTCTCCAGCTACTGACCCATTATAACCTCCAGCAATAATTCTATTGTCTTTAACGATTGTTGCCCCTACTGATAATCTTTGACAAGTTGAGCGCAAAGCTAATAGATGACTTTGCGCCATAAAGTATTCATCCCATTTCAATCTTTCCATTTTCTTCACTCCAATACGTAATTATTATAAATATTATAAAGTATCCTTAAATAGAAGCCAATAATCAATATTAAGTTGTTACATATTCCTTAATTCTTTCAAAAGTTTTATCACCAATACCTTTAATATTTTTCAAATCTTCAATTGAATGAAACGTATTATTTTTTTGTCTGTAATCAATAATTTCTCTTACTTTAGTAGGACCAACACCCGGGATTTTTAATAATTCTGCTTCGCTTGCAGTATTTATATTGACCTTATTAGTAGATGATGAATTTAAAGACTTACTATGGCCACTTTTATTATTATCGTCATTTTGAGTTATGCGATTTTTATTTTCATTAGCAGAGGGAATATATATCATTTTTTGATCTGTTAACTTTTCAGACAAATTGACCTGACTCAAATCCGCGTCAGTAAGCAATTTAGCTTTATCTAACACATCTTTTATTCGATCTGAACTTTTCATTTTATAAACATTTGGGTGTTCTACTGCACCTTTAATATCTACAAAAACTATTTCGTCTCCATTTTGAATTGTATTAGATTCTATCTTATTATTAGTTTTATCATTATTTTTCAACACATCATGATTTTTTCCTTTTTGATTAGAGTTTACATGAGATGTAACAATAGGTTTAGTATCATTTGTGTCTTCATCTGATTTCGAAAAAAATAGAAATAAAGCTATAGATATAATCACTAATACAGTGATACTCAATTGGAATTTCCATTGCTTAATAATATATAATAACTCTTTTTTATCTTTAAACAAAAAACTCATCTCCTTATATGTATAAACGTTTGAGGAGATGAGTTTACTTTATTTATTTAAAAGCTACGAAGAACAGGCGCTCACCATGATCATCGTGATTATTTCGGTTAAAGTCAATAAATGTTTCGATGTTTTTAAAACCTATTTGATTTAACATGTTTATATAAGTTTCTTTTTCAAAGGTTCTTTGATAGTGAGATTCATTAAATCGTTGATAAGTACCGTTATTGTCTTCTATAAAGAAACTCATGTCGTGATAAACACTAAAAGGTTCATCACCTTCAATGGCTTCCCATGCTAAAAAGGTTGACTCATTTTCATCAATATAACATTGATTATGAAACAACGTACTCATCTTATAAATAGTGTGAACATCAAATATAAAAACGCCATTTTCTGATAAATGATTGAAAACATTTATAAATGTTTTATTTACATCTTCTATATCAGGTAAATAATTCAGTGAATCACAAAATATTGTTATTACATCAAATTTATTATTAAATGAAAAATCGGTCATATCTCCCTCTAACCATAATACTTGATTAGATTTGTTTGCAGCAATGGCTAGCATATCAGAACTTAAATCCATTCCTGTTACCGAACCAATAGTATTAAGTTGAGCAGTTAAACTGCCTGTCCCACAACCAAGATCAAGAATATTAGGCTTATGATTAAAATTTTGAGAATAATGTTGTACTATCTCAAACCACTTATCATAAGGTTGGTCTTGTGTTAGTTGATCATATACTTGACTCATTCCAACATATTGGGTCATTTAGTAAGCAACCTGACCATATGATTCTATTGGTGCATCTTGATATAGCTTCTCAATATTATAATAATTGCGTTCGTCTTTATGGAAGACATGGATAACTACATCTGCCAAATCAATTAAAACCCATCTGGCACTTTGATACCCTTCCATACGTTTAACATCAATAGCTTGTTCATGTGCAGCTTCTTTAACTGCTCTAGCAATTGATTGAACTTGACGTTCATTATTACCGTGACAAACCACAAAATAATCAGTCATATCACTGATGCCTTTCATATTTAGAGAAACAATATCTTCTGCTTTTTTGTTTTCTGTCGCATCGACAGCAATATTTAATAATTCTTCTGAATTCATTTAATCATCCTTTATTCTTTGATCACTATAATTATAATAGTTTAAACATGAAATCGTTGTGCCATAAACTGTAATATCCTTACTGATTAAGAAAAGTACCGTTCGCTTAGAAATTTCATAAATCGTTTTATCTAAGCTACCTTGATTGTATGCCATATCTCTTATTTCTTCAACTCCTGGGGTTTTTCTCCCTGGTTCAATATAATCAGCAATGAATACAAGTTTTTCAGTTTTAGTCATTTCTTTTCGACCAGTTGTGTGATTCTTGATTGCAAGAAGCACTTCCTCGTCTTCAATACCAAATTCTGATTGCATGATAGCAGCACAGACTGGTCCGTGTAAGATTTCTCCACCATAACTTAATAATTCACTATCTAAATCGTGTTGTCTTACAATTTGGTACATTGTGCTTAGGTCATCATACTTACAATAATCATGTAATACACCAGCTAAATTAGCTTTATCTTTATCACCATCATAAATTTCTGCAAGTTTTACTGCGGTTTCAGCTACTCTCAATGAGTGCTTAAAACGTTTCTCCGGTAGTTTATCTTTAACGAGTTCAATCGCTTTATCAATTTTCATAAAATCCTTCCTCTCTTATATAGTCGTGAATACTACGAGGAACCAAGATATTTATTGGTTGTTTATTTTTTACACGATTTCGAATCAATGATGAACTAATATCCATTCGCGGTATATTAACCGATATCATTGACTCGTCGACCTCTTGATAATTAACATCTCTGTTCACAATTACAAACGTAATTAGTTGTTTTAACTTTTCAATTTTATACCATTTATCTAATTGTTTGTACTGATCTGTTCCAATAATGAAATAGATATCCGCATCTTTTTCATTATTAACGATATCTTTTAGCGTTTCATAAGTGTAACTTTGACCTTTTCTCTCAAGTTCAATTTGACATATTTCACCAAAACCTAATTCTTCAATTGCAAGTTGAATCATTTTGATTCGATATTTAGCATCTAAATAGTCATCATGCGTTTTCAAAGGTGCCATATAACTTGGTAAAAAATAAAATTTGTCAGGTTTAAGTTGATGATAGACTTCATTTGCAACTAACAAGTGTGCAGTGTGAATTGGGTTGAATTGACCACCATAAAGCACTATTGCTTTTTTATTCATCATTTATGGTAATGTGATTTCTTTATTATCAACTGATTCTCTATAAATGACAATCATCGAACCAATCACCTGAACAACTTCACTATTAGTTGCATTGCTTAACGCTACCGCTAATTCATTTTTATCATCAAAATTATTTTGTAACACGTGTATTTTAATTAACTCGCGATTTTCAAGTGTATCATCAATCTGAGCAATCATATTGTCATTAATGCCTGCTTTACCAATTTGAAAAATAGGATCTATATTGTGAGCTAAACTTCTTAAATATCTTTTTTGTTTTCCAGTTAACATATTAAACTCCTTTTAATTTGTTTAGTACTGCATATTTCATTTCTAGTATATTAGGCTGTTTGCCGGTCCAAATTTTAAAACTTTCAGCGCCTTGGTTTATAAACATATCCAGGCCATTATAAACCGTATTGCCTTTGAATTCTGCTTCTTTTAAAAATTTAGTCTTATATGGAATATAAATAATATCACTAACGAGTGTACTTGATGATAAATTATCTAAGCTAATAACAATATCATCGTTATTATTTAATCCAGCAGATGTCGTATTGATTATAATATCAAATTCATCTAAATATTGTTCTGATTGTTCTAATGAAATTGCATTAATATCCATATCCCATGTCTCAAATCTACTCATTGTTCTGTTAGCGATTGTTAATTTTGGTTGTACAATTTTACTGAGTTCATTTGCAATTCCCTTACTAGCACCACCAGCACCAAGGATTAAAACATAAGCATTTTCTAAATCGGGATAAACTTGTTTCAAGCCCATCACATAACCAATACCATCTGTATTATAACCTATCCATTTATTGTTAATAATTTTCACAGTATTAACGGCTCCAACAGCTTTTGCTTGGTCATTAATTTCATCCAGATAAGGAATAATTCTTTCCTTATGCGGAATCGTAACATTGAATCCGTTAATATGGTTATCTTCAATAATGTGTCTAATATCATGGAAATCTTGTGTGGGAATATGCAACGCTTCGTATGTGTCTTCCATATTTAATGATTTAAAATTAACTTGATGCATGACTGGTGATAATGAATGTGAAACGGGATCACCTATTACTGCATACTTCATAAATAACCCACCTTACATAATTGAATTTCTTAGGATTACATCAACATTTTTAGGGACGCGTACAATGACTTTTGCACCTGCTTCAATCGTTATAAATCCTAGACCTGATATCATTATGTCTTTCTTTTCCTTACCAGTTTCAAGACGTACAGCTTTTGTATCACTCATATCGAAGTGGTCAGGATTATTTGGTGGTGTTAAAACATTTCCAATTTGATTTCGCCATAAATCATTAGCTTTTTCTGTTTTGGTACGGTGAATATTCAAATCATTTGAAAAATAACAAACTAACGGTCTTTTTCCACCTGAAACATAATCAATTCTAGACAGTCCACCAAAGAATAACGTTTGTCCTTCATTAAGTTGAAAAACTCTTTGTTTTATTTCATTTTTAGGTACGATTGTTTTTAGCTCTTTCTCAGAAACATAGTGTGTCATTTGATGAGATTGAATAATACCAGGAGTATCATACATAAACGTTTTTTCATCTAAAGGTATGTCAATTAAGTCTAATGTAGTACCAGGAAATCGTGATGTCGTAACTACATCTTTCTCTCCTACACTTTGTTCAATCAATTTATTTATAAGTGTAGATTTACCTACATTCGTTGTGCCGACTATATAAACATCTTGTTTATTTCGATTTTGGTCAATTGATGTTAGAAGATCATCGATTCCCCAACCTTTTTGAGCAGATATTAATATAACATCGTCAGCATCTAAGCCATATTTTCTAGCAGTTTTCTTAAGCCAATCTTTTACTCGTCGTTTATTAATCTGTTTAGGTAGAAGATCCAGTTTATTAGCTGCTAAAATAATCTTCTTGTTACCAACTATCCGTTTTAAAGCATTAATAAATGATCCTTCAAAGTCAAATATGTCAACTACATTAACAATAATGCCTTTTCGGTCAGACAGTTCATTTAATAAATTTAAAAAATCTTCACTATCCATTCCAACATCTTGAATTTCATTGTAATTTTTCAATCTAAAACAACGTTGGCAAATAACATCCTCTCTAAAAAGGTTATGTTCAGGAACATAACCAGGTGCACTTTTATCTTCGGACTGAAGTGGCGCGCCACAGCCAATACATTTTAATGTGTCATCCAATCAATTTTCCTCCCATGTGATATAGCCTTTATTTTTAAAGTAATTTAATAAGCGACGTTCAATAATACGGTTGAACTTTGTAATAAAACCATCTGTACGTTTAACAGGAACCACCATAATTGTATATAAACCATTTCGATTGCCTCCAAATACATCAGTTAACATTTGGTCTCCAATGACAATCGTTTCTTCTGGTTTAATATTCATATGTTTAATAGCTTTTTTAAATGCTTTGCCCACAGGTTTTCTTGCTTTGAAAATAAAATCCACATCTAGATCTTTAGAAAAACTAGACACTCTATCTTCATTGTTGTTAGATACAATTGTAATTGTGATACCTAACTCATTTGCTCTTTTAAACCATTGCTGTATCTCTATAGTAGGAGATTTAACATCCCAACCCACTAAAGTATTATCTAAATCTGTGATAATGCCTTTAAATCCAGCCTCAGCCAACTTTTCAATGTCGATTTGAAATACAGACTTAATGTAATCGTTTGGCATAAAAAATTTTTTTATTAATCCCATTTATTTATCACCTTTATTATTATTTATAAAACTTTGATTAATGATTCAACAATTGAACTTGAAGATTTTGCGGCTTCACCAAGGAACTCTTCAAAAGATATGTCTGCTTTGCCATTAGCTAGATCTGAGACTGCACGTGTAACTATAAAAGGAACATGAAATTGATGGCAAGTTTGTGCAATTGCAGTTGCCTCCATTTCAACAGCCATAGCCTCAGGAAACTGTCGTTTAATTGTTAGTCGCTGATCAACACTACCAATAAAGCTATCACCGCTAACAATTTGGCCAATTTTAGCATTATAATTTTTTTTATTAATTACTGTTTCTACCGATTTAAGTAATTCTTGATCCGACTTAAATTCTAAAGGCATTTGAGGTATTTGACCCAGTTTATAGCCAAATGCTGTTGCATCAACATCATGATAAACAACATCATTACTAATTAACATATCTCCAACAGATAAACTCTCATCTAATGCACCGGCAGATCCAGTGTTGATGATTAGTTTTGGATTGAATTTTTCAATTATTAACGTAGTTGAAATAGCAGCATTTACTTTGCCAATACCACTTTGAGTTAACACTACTTCTTTTGAATTTAATTTCCCTCTATAAAACTTTACATGTGCAACAGAAATTTCATTCATATCTGTTAATTTGTCTTTTAGTATAGCTACTTCTTCTTCCATAGCTCCTATAATTCCAATCATATTAACACCTCAGTCTTTATCTTAGCAATTGCTATTTTATCATATATTTTTATTCATCACGACAATGTTATTTACTCTTTAATTAAAAAAATAAATTCATCTAATATAAAATCTTTTAAGGTCATGAAATTAATGTACTAAATTAATATAAACTTGTAAAAAAGACCATTTCTATTGAAATTTAATAGAAACAGCCTTAAAGAATTATATAAGCACTTTACGAGTGTGCAAATTATTGAAAATTTAGCCTTTCCAAAGCGTAGCCAAATCTTGTAGTGAGAAAATACCAGTTACAATTGTTACAATCACTGCTACTATACCGAAAATAAGCATCCATGTAGGGTGTTTGTAATCTCCGACTATAGATTTTTTACGACTTGCAATTAAAATAGCCCCAAGTATAATAGGTAAAATCCAACCATTTATTGCACCAGCAATAATAAGTAAACTAATAGGTTTACCAATAAATAAGAAAATTAGAGTTGAAACAACAATAAAGATAATTACAATAAGATTATTTTTAGTCAATAATGATTTATGTAATGTTTTCAAGAATGTAGCACTTGTATATGCTGATCCTATAACAGATGACATAGCAGCAGCAAAAATAACTACACCGAAAATATTTTTACCAATAGGTCCTATTGCATGTTGAAATACAGATGCAGGTGGGTTATCAGCGCTTAATGTTACTCCAGTAACCACAACTCCTAATACTGCAAGGAATAACAATGTTCTCATAATACCAGTTGTTAATATACCAGCAATAGCAGAACGGTTTACAAATGGTAAGAATTCTTTCCCTTTCATACCAGAATCTAAAAGTCTGTGTGCACCAGCAAATGTAATATATCCACCCACTGTTCCTCCGACTAGTGTAATAATTGGTAAAATTAACTTAACTGGATGTTCAGGAGCAAATGTGTGAACTAATGCATCTCCATATGGTGGATTTGAAACAACCATAACATATGCAACTACTAGTATCATAACAACACCTAAAATCATCGATACAACATCCATGATTTTTTGTCCACTTTTACTTACAAAGATTAATATTGAGAAGATAGCTGTAATTGCAGCACCCCATTTAATATCTAATCCAAACATAGCATTTAACCCTAGACCAGCACCGGCAATATTACCAATATTAAATGCCAGTCCACCAAATGCAATTAGTATGGAAATTAAAGTACCAAGACCTGGCATAACTTTATTAGATACTTCTTGTCCACGAAGTCCAGTTACTACAAGCACACGCCAAATATTAATTTGTGCTCCAATATCAATTATAATGGAAATTAATATTGCGAATGCGAAGCTAGCGTAAAATTCTGCAGTGAACACAGCGGTTTGAGTTAGAAAAGCTGGTCCAATGGCTGAAGTTGCCATTAGGAATACAGAACCGTACAGTAATCGTCTATGATTTTTTGTGAATTTAAATTCCTTTTCATTTGGATTAATTTCTTGATTTGGATTTTGGTTTAAGTTTTCTCCCATAATAGCTCCCCCTTATAAGGATTGAATATCAATGCCTTCCTTCGTTAATTTTTCTCTAATTTGTGATACAAATTCTAGAGCATGAGCCCCATCTCCATGCACACAAATCGTATCAGCTTTTAAATCAATTTCTTTTCCGTTTTTACTAACAACTTTGTTTTCAATTACCATTTTTAAAACTTGATCTAAGGCTTCTTCAGTATTAGTGATTACTGCATCTGCCTCTTTACGACTAACGAGTTGACCATTGTCTTCATATCGTCTGTCAGCAAACACTTCAGATGCAGTACGTAATCCTAATGATTCAGCTTCAGTTATTAATAATGTATTTGATAACCCTACTAAGATTAGTGAAGAATCAAAATCATATACAGCTTGAGCAATTGCATGTGCAATGTTTTTATCTTTTGCACCCATATTGTAGAGAGCACCGTGAGGTTTAACATGATTAATACGTGTTTGATGTACCTTACAAAATCCATCTAACGCACCAAGTTGATAAACAACTAAATTATAGATTTCTTTTGGTGTAATATCCATGTTGCGACGACCAAATCCTTTTAAATCTGGTAATCCAGGATGAGCTCCAATACCTACACCATTATCTTTAACAAGTTTAATTGTGTCATACATGACATTTTCATCGCCAGCATGGAAGCCACAAGCAATATTAGCTGATGTAATTAATGGAATGATTTGATTATCTCCACCGAATGAGTAATTTCCAAACGCTTCACCTAAGTCACAATTTAAGTCTATGCGCATTATAACTCCACCCCTTCAATTATTTGATGTTTTTCAAGGAATTTAATATCTACTTCACTTGCGTCATCATCTGCATAAAGTGGGTAACTTAAAACTGCATATAAAAAGTTTGCAGTTGTTGTAAATCCATCTATAACCATTTCATCAAGTGCTACTTTTAATTTGTTTATAGCTGTTTTTCGATTAGTATCTTTTACTATAACTTTAGCAACTAGCGAATCATAATAAGGTGATACTTGATACCCAGGATAAAGCAGAGAATCGACACGTATGTTGAAACCTTGAGGTAAATGTAACTTTTTAACTTTACCAGGGGTAGGTTGAAATTTCTTTTCTGGATTTTCAGCATTGATACGCGCTTCAATTACATGTCCATTAAACACAATATCATCTTGAGAGAATGGTAATTTATCATGTTGCATTAAGTATAATTGGGCTTGTAATAAATCTCTATCAGCGCGCATCTCTGTAACAGTATGTTCCACTTGAATACGTGCGTTCATTTCAATAAAGTAGTGTGCATCCTTAGTTACTAAAAATTCAATTGTACCTGCACTTCGATAATTTGATGCTTTAGCGACTGCAACTGCATCTGCGCATATCTGTTGGCGTCTCTCTTCAGTTAAAGCGGCACAAGGACATTCCTCTATTAATTTTTGGTTTTTACGTTGAACCGAGCAATCTCTTTCGCCTAAATGTACATAATTACCTTTACCGTCACCAATAATTTGTACTTCCACGTGTTTCGCTACAGGTATAAATGCTTCAACATAAACTCTGTCATCGTTAAAGTATTTTTGACCTTCGCTTTTCGCTTCTTTAAGGGATTTTTCAAGTTGTTCTGGCTCTTTTACTATACGGATGCCTTTACCTCCACCACCACTTGCTGCTTTTAAAACAACAGGATAGCCAATTTCTTCAGCTAGTTCCTTTATTTCATCAACTGAATTAACTGCACCTTTAGACCCTGGAATTACAGGAACACCTGCATCATCTACAGTTTGTCGAGCAGTTATTTTATCACCCATTAGTTCCATTGTTTTCTTACTTGGACCAATGAATTGAATATTATTTTCTTCTACTTTTTCAGCAAAAGTTGTACTTTCTGATAAAAATCCATACCCTGGATGGATCGCATTCGCACCTGTTATTTCAGCTGCACCAATGATACGTTCAATATTTAAATAACTATCTAAAGGATTGGCTTCTCCAATACAAACTGCTTGATCAGCTAAGCTAACATGTAAACTTTGCTCATCTCCTTTAGCATATATCGCAACAGTCTCTATGCCCATTTCACGACAGGCTCTAATGATACGGACTGCAATTTCTCCTCTATTTGCTACTAAACAACGGTACATTTAGCTGTCCCCCTTTATTTAAGTTTAACTAGTACTTGATCATATTCAACATTTGTACCATGATCTGCTACTATTTCAACGACTTCTCCATCTACATCGCTTGTAATTTCATTCATAACTTTCATTGCTTCAACATAACCGATGATATCTCCAGATTTAACTTTATCTCCAACTTTAATTTGGGGATCAGTTAATTCTTTACTATCTTGTAAGAAGAAAGTACCCACCATTGGTGAAGAGATTTCTTTAGAAGTTTCTTCACTTGCACTCGTTTGAACTTGTTGCAGACTTTCATCATTTACAGTGTTTGTACTTACTAAGTTTTGGTTTGAAGACACATTAGATGATTGATAACCCTCAGTGAAATCTAATTCTAATTCGCTTTTATTATCCTTAAATTTAAAACGCTTAACGCCATTTGATTTAACTAAGTTAATAACTTCTTCTATTTTTTTTATATTCATCTATTATTTCTCCTCTTCAATTAATTTTGCTAATTTTTTTGATGTTGCTCGCATTGAATGCATATTAAATATTGGAGCCTTTGTCACTGATTCTAACTTCTCTTCAAATTGTTGATTAAAGTTTTTTAACATAGCATTCGCTTCATCCACAGATATCCATTTAAACTGTATCACATCACCTGGCTTAAATTGTGCTAGTTTTTTAAGGTCTAATTGACTAACTGTAGCAATTTTTGTATAACCACCAACTGTTTGTTTATCATTTAAAAGTATTATCGGATTGCCATCATTTGGTACTTGAATACTACCCAACCCTACAGGTTCTGATATGATATCAGCTCCATTATCTGGTGGAATGTTGTCACCTATAAGTCTATATCCCATTCGGTCTGATTGGTCAGATATTTTATACACCGATTCAACTAAGGTCTTTCTTTTTTCATGTGAGAAAGCATTTACTTGAGGACCTTCTATAATATGAATAATATTGTCTTGTTCTATTGCATCATAGTCGCTTGTTTTTCCAAGATTAACCTTAAAGTTGCTATTTTGCACAACTTGAATATGATCATCTTTTTTCAAAGCTCTACCATTAAAACCGCCTATTTTACTTCTTGTGTGTGTAGAGTAGCTACCAGCAACCATCTCAATATCAAGAGGATGGCCAAAGAAAATATAACCACGTGCACCCTTTATTGCTGGCCCAAATTCAAGTACATCTCCTTTATTCGCTAATAAGACATTATTATTGGAAATATTAATATCATTTAATTTTGCATTAAATTGACCACCTGTTATTACAAAAGTGTTAGCTTGAGTAAAAGTCAATGTTGGACCAATGATAGTAAATTCTAGGCTAGGACCGCTATTTCCGATTAGTTTACGTCCTAAGTTATAACTAAATTGATCCATTGCACCAGACCCGGAGAAACCTAAATGTTGATATCCAAAACGGCCTTTATCTTGAACGGTAGTGAAAAGACCTGGTTTCAAAATTTTAATGCCCACTACGAGTCACCCACTTTTCTTTATTAAATCTTCCGTCATTGATTTCACTTTCAATTTGATTATACGTCGTCTCATCTATCGAGTAGAATTTAATATAATCACCAGCTTCATACAATGTCATCGGTTCAGAATATTGATCAAAGACTTTTAAAGGTGTTCTTCCAATAATTTGCCATCCTCCAGGTGAATCAGAAGGATATAAACCTGTTTGATTGTTAGCTATTCCAACTGAACCAGCATTAATTTTAACTCTTGGTTCAGATCTTCTAGGTGTATGAATACGTTCGTCTAAACCACCTAAGAATGGGAAACCGGGCATAAAACCTAGCATATATACAAGGTATTCATTAGTTGTATGGATTTGAACAACTTCTTCTATAGTTAAGTTGTTATAACTAGCTACCTCTTCTAAATCGGGTCCCATTTCTAAGTTATATAGTACAGGAATATGTATAACATTTTTTTTAGAGTATGTATCATCTTTTGAAACTTTGAGCTTATCTAATTCTAATTTTTCAATCAATTGTTTGTAATCGATTGAATCATTATTGAAATTAATCATAATAGCTCGATATGATGGGATAACATCTCTAATATCTGGAATATTTTTGGACAGAATATGTTGTGTAGTTAAATCAACCTCTTGATAATTAACTTCACTTATTTCTTCTTTGAAATAAAGCAATAGCGATTGCTCATTTATAACTTTAACTTCCAATCCATTGCCTCCCCTTTAATCTTAATAATTGTATATTTGCGCCTTAAAAAATAATGATTCAATATTTTAAATAATCATATTTTACTGATATGTATAAAAAAATTATAACATTATAATATCTTAGTTGTTTAATAAGTATTTCAAATTATGAATAATAAAAAAAGCGAGACGAAATGTAACCGCTTACTTTATAGTGTAATTAGCAAATGATTCAATTGTATTTACATTGTTATTTAAGCATATAAAACTAATTTTGTCATGAAAAAGTTCAGATTTTCAAATTAATTTGATAAAATATATATGAATTTTTGTAACATAAGGTATAATTTTATCTAAAAATATCATATTCTAGCTATTAAGTTTTTTAATATCACTTAATTAAAACTAATACAATAGCATTATTAGGTTATTAAAAAAAGCTATGAAGAAATCATTGTTACTTGATTTCTTCATAGCCGATATAAATATGCATTTTATTAATGTAAATACCAAGATATTTAAAGAGTTTGTAAAACTTTATTCAGAAAAAATTTATCTATTTAATATTTACAATTTTAACATTAATTTCTCCACCATTTGGTAGAGGCACACGCACTTCATCTTTTAAACTTTTACCAATTAATGCTTTAGCCATAGGTGATTCGTTTGAGATTTTGCCGTTAAATGCATCTGCTTCAGCAGAACCAACGATTTGGTAACTTTCTTCTTCATCTCCAGGTAACTCAATAAAAGTCACGGTTTTACCAATTTGAACAACATTATTATCACCTGTATCTTCAATGATTAATGCATATCTAAGCATATGTTCGATACGTTGAATGTCTTGTTCAATGAATCCTTGTTCATCTTTAGCAGCATCATACTCAGAGTTCTCAGAAAGGTCACCAAATGAACGTGCCACTTTAATTTTTTCTACAACTTCAGGACGCTTAACCGTTTTTAATTCTTCTAATTCTTTTTCTAATTGTTCATAACCCTCTTGAGTCATTGGATATTGTTTTTGATTTTCCATTATGTCATCTTCCTTTTTCATTTAATATGGTTTAGTCATTAAATATATTGTTTTTTGATACATATTGTAACTTACTTATTGTTTACTAACCAATGTTTGAATTTTAGTGGTCATTATATCAATTGCAACCTTGTTACTTCCACCTTCTGGAATGATAATATCTGCATACTTCTTAGTAGGCTCAATAAATTGATTGTGCATTGGTTTGACAACATTTAAATATTGGTTAATTACTGATTCCATAGATCGACCGCGTTCTTTAGTATCACGTACGAGTCGTCTTAGAATTCTTAAGTCTGCATCAGTATCAACGTATATTTTGACATCCATCATATCACGAAGTGTTTTATTTTCTAAAGCAAATATACCTTCTACGATAATAACATCTTTAGGTTCAAATGCAATGGTTTCATTACTTCGTGTATGATTTGTGTAATCGTACGTTGGAACTTCAACTGCATGACCATTTCGTAAATCTTTTAAATTTTCTATTAGCAAATCATTGTCAAATGCAAAGGGATGGTCATAATTTGTTTCAAGACGCTCTTCAAAAGTTAAATGTGATTGATCTTTATAATAATAGTCTTGAGCAAGTAATGCGACACTATGGCCTTCTAAATTCTTCATGATTTCATTTGTAACTGTTGTTTTACCAGATCCTGAACCACCGGCAATACC
The DNA here is from genome assembly GCF_001808125.1 of Staphylococcus sp. HMSC14D10. NCBI lineage: Bacteria > Bacillati > Bacillota > Bacilli > Caryophanales > Staphylococcaceae > Staphylococcus > Staphylococcus sp. HMSC14D10. Next base: position 49,880 of record NZ_KV792248.1, read on the forward strand.
AATAATTGTTGTGTTTGCCATTATCTAATTTCCTTTCTCATCATGTTCTTAGGATAAATTGGATGATTTACTTTAATTTGTACAATTTGAAGTGGGTGACGAGCAGCATCTAGACTATTGCCCTCCTCATCATATATGGCATCAATAACTTGTCTAAAACTTTGTATTTCAGGTCCAAAGAATTCAATTTCTTGACCTGGTTTAAAGTGATTTCTTTGTTGTATTGTAGCAATTTGAGTAGTTTCATCATAATCTATTACTAATCCACAAAAATCGTAAGGTGATTTTTTATTTTGTTGAACACCAAACATTTGCTCTTCATATCCTGGTGTACCTTCAAAAAATGCTGGTGCAGTATCTCTATTAGCACATTTATCTAATTCTTTTAACCATTCAGGATTAATTTTAAAATTCTCAGGATCTTCAGCATAAGCATCAATAACTTTTCTATAAACTGATACAACTGTAGCTATATAATGAATAGATTTCATGCGCCCTTCTATTTTTAAAGAGTCGATACCGATTTCCATCATTTGAGGTATTGATTCAATTAATTTTAAATCCTTAGGACTCATAGCAAATGGTACGGTGTCTCCATCTTGATAATAAAGATCAAGTTCACCGTCATTATCTACTTCTAATAAATCGTAATCCCAACGACAACTTTGACAACAACCACCTCTGTTAGAATCTCTAGCTGTCATATGATTACTTAGTGTACAGCGACCTGAATATGCAATACACATTGCACCATGTATAAATGCTTCAATTTCAATGTCTACATTTTCTTTCATTTCTTTCATTTCCATCGCACCAGTTTCACGTGCTAATACCACTCGATCTAAACCTTCTTCTTTCCAGTATTGAACCGCTTTAGTATTAGACAATGACTGTTGTGTCGATAAGTGTATTTCTAATTTAGGAGCAACTTGCTTACAAGTTTCAATAATTAAAGGATCTGCAACAATGATTCCGGTAGCACCCGTTTTTTCTAATTCAATTAAATAATTTTCCAGACCTTTAATATTCTCGTCATGAGCGATAATATTAGTAGTTACGTATATTTTTGCATTATATTGATTTGCAAATTCAACGCCTTCTTTAATTTCAGCCATAGTAAAATTATCAGCATTAGAACGCAAACCATATTCTTGACCACCTAAAAATACTGCATCTGCACCATAATGTACTGCAATCTTTAATTTTTCTAAATTACCAGCAGGCGCTAATAATTCGGGCTTTTTAATTTTACTTTTAACTTTCGTTTGAATTTCAGTCAATGTTTTCATTTTTTAGCGCCTCCTTTTTAATAAACTGTTTGTTTGTATAAGAATCCTTCATCAAATGGACGATGTTCTGGTTGAATTGCTTCAATTGGATCTACTAACATGAATTTTTCATCTTCATATGCTTCAGGATCTTCATTATATAAATCTATTGCTTCTCTGTATTGAGCTGTAACAGTGTTTATATATTCTTCGCTTTGCAGAATTCCATCTATCTTAAATGAATCAATTCCAGCTTCAAATAGTGGCTCGAGTTCTTCAATTAAGCAGATATCATTTGGAGACATTATATGTGTACCATTAAAATCTTCAAATACAGGATATTTATTATCACGTTCTTCGTCATATAGTAGTAACTCTTTATCATCATTTTCACGTTTAATCTTCATTTGTTTATCTTGGAAAGTATAATAGTTCCCAAGCAACATGCGTTTAGATTGGAACATACAAGTCATCCCATGTACTTGAACTTCAATTTCAACATTTGCATTCTCTTTTATATTTATTATTTCATCTAAGTTTAATTCTCTCGCTAGAAGCGCTCGTTTGGCACCTCTTTTTCCCCAATAGTTACATTGGAAATAGTTAGTTACTATAGTTTCAGCATCCCAATTTAGTGGTATCGGATTATGTTGATTTTTGACATTCATGACGACAGCAGGGTCACCAAATATAATTCGGTCTACTCTAACTTCATGTAAGAAATTAATATAGTCTTCCAATGCATTTAAATGATAATTGTGGAAAATGCCATTTACAGCAACATATATTTTTCTATCATGCTCATGCGCTAAATTGACTGCTTGTTTAATATCCTCACGATTAAACTCTCCTGGTAATCTTAACCCAAATTTTTGTTCACCAATGACAAATGCATCTGCACCAATATCTATTAGTGTTTCTAAATGACTTAATGATTTAGGAGTAACGAGTAATTCCGTCATAATTATTCTCCTTTAATTGATATAGCTAACCCATCATCCATATTTATAAAGTTAGTACTGTAATTTTCTAGACTAATTAGCCAATCATTAAATTTTTGAACTTTTTTAACCATTTGCTTAACATTTCTTGAGCGTACGATATCTATATTCGATACAAAACCGTGGTATAGAACATTATCTGTAATGACTAGTCCACCATTTCTTAATAGTGGTGTGTAATATTCAAAAAATTTCTTTGATTGAGCTTTTGCTGCATCAATAAAAATAATATCATATTGTTTATCATTGACTTCATTATATTGCTCTAAAGCATTTCCCTCTATAAGTCTTATTTGTGATGAGTAGCCATAAGTTTCGAAATTTGATTTAGCTTGTGTAATCATTTCCTCATCACGCTCTATAGTCGTAATATGTATATCATTTGATACGGATGCAAATTGCATTGAACTATACCCTATTGCAGTGCCAATTTCTAGAATGTTTTTTGCACGATGTATCCGAATTAATTGTTTAATCATCTCTAGGGATAATCTATCAACAATTGGTACAGCATTTTGCTCCGCATATTCTCTTAACGTTTCAATTTTATTATCTGTTTTACGATGTTTATCCAATAAATACTGCTGGTTAGCTTCCATTTATTTACTTCCTTTTTAAAGACAAAATGACATTAAAAAATAAACCAGTCGATATAGAGTTATCCGCTAAACTTTAAAAATTTAAATAAACTTAACCGTGCTAGGATAACTTATACTTATAAATGTATGACTGATTTAAATATTTATTAAAACTCATTGTCTACCTATAAGAATTTAACTTTAAATATTTTATCATATATTTGTTTGTAATTTAAGATGTAATATGTAAAAAAAACATGATTTAATCAATCAAAAAAGGAGCAGAATAGAACTCGAATTGAATTCATTATCCCACTCCCTATACAAAATTACTGTTCTGAATTATAAATTAAATCACATATTGATAGTTCAGTCAGCTAATTTAAATTAGTTTTAGTATTAAGTATTAAATCTAGAAAACTATTCTTCCATGTTTGTGTTAACTACTTCTTCAATCATGTCCCATTCTTCGTCAGTCTCGATAGGTACTAATTTACCACCATCGCCTGATTCATCAGGTTCATTAATCATTGGAATCAATTCAATCATGTCATCATCGTCAGATTGAGCACCTTCCTCAGCTAAAATAACATATTCTTTTTTAAATTCTGGATGGTAAAATTCCAACATTTTACGATATAAAACTTCGTTACCATTTTCATCGAATAAAGTTAATAACTCTTCTTCATTACTAATATCTAATTCTACATCGTGGTTATGATTATGTTCAGTCATTGTTTATTACTCCTTTATTGGATTGAATCTAAATAGCCTTGCAATATAAACACTGCTGCCATTTTATCAATTACTTTTTTTCTTTTTTGTCTAGATACATCTGCTTCAAGTAATGAACGCTCTGCTGCCATAGTACTTAATCGTTCATCCCACATAATTATCTCTATATCAGGTAAGCTTTCTTTGAGTAACTCCTTATATCTTAACGAAGCTTCTCCACGAAAGCCAATAGAATTATTCATATTCTTAGGTAAACCAATCACTACAGAACCAACGTTATTTTCTTTAATGATGGTCACTAATTGCTCTATACCATAATCTTCTAGTTCCTCGTTAATTCTTAGAGTGTCCAATCCTTGGGCAGTCCAACCCATTAAATCGCTTATAGCTACGCCAACTGTTTTACTACCTACATCCAAACCCAAAATTTTGTGCGTTAACATATACTATTTCTTATTCTCTTTTAAATAATTTGAAACGAGTTCTTCCATGATAACGTCACGATCAATGTGGCGAATTTGATTTCGAGCATCATTTTGACGAGGTATATATGCAGGATCACCTGAGAGTAAATATCCTACAATTTGATTTACAGCATTGTAACCACGCTCTTCTAAAGTTCGGTGTACGTTGTTTAACACTGTTTCAACATTATCTTTCGGAATTTCTTCATAGTCAAACTTCATTGTTTTATCAATATTATCCATAGATGCGACACTCCTCTAAAACGAATTATCTTACATACACCAATTTTACACTAGTTGATTACAAAGTTATAGTTTTTTAATGTAATCTTTAATAAAGCGTAATGCTTCTGAGATATTCTCTGGTTGCGTACCGCCACCTTGAGCCATATCTGGACGACCGCCACCTTTACCACCAACTAATGGCGCCATATTCTTAATGATATCTCCAGCTTTAATTTTATCTGTCTGTTCTTTTGGTACAGTTGCTATTAGTGATACCTTTTCACCTAAATCACTTGCTAAGATTATAATAGCATCTTGTTGTTTAGATTTGAAATCATCCATAGTTTGTCTTATTTCTTTAGCATTAGAAACTTCAACTTCTGTAGCTAATACTTTAAAGCCATTAATTTCTTCAATTTGATCCTCAATATTGCCCATTTTAAGTGAAGTGATTTCCTTATTTCGCTGTTCTAATTGTTTATGAAGGTTCTTTTCTTCTTCTTGTAGCTGGACAATTTTATCAAATACTTGATTATCAGATTTAACTTTAACTTGATCTTTAATAGAATTAAATTTATTTTGAATATCTTCTAAATGTAAGAATGCTGACTTACCAGTAAATGCTTCAATACGTCTAACGCCTGCACCTGTACCTGATTCACTTATAATCTTGAAAAGTCCAATTTCTGCAGTATTATCAACATGTATACCACCACATAGCTCAATTGAGAACGGTGCCATATTAACAACGCGCACAATATCTCCGTATTTTTCTCCGAATAACGCCATAGCACCCATTTGTTTTGCTTCATTAATAGGCATCTCTTGTATATTAACTGAAATACCTCTCCAAATTTCTTCATTTACACGTCTTTCAACTTGATCAATTTCGTCTTGAGTCATCGGACCAAAATGTGAGAAGTCGAAACGCAAACGCTCACTTTCAACTAACGAACCTGCTTGATTTACATGTTCACCTAATACTTCTTTTAATGCAGCGTGAAGTAAATGAGTGGCACTATGATTTTTTTGGATGTCTTTTCTTTCATCCCTATTAACACTTGCATCTACATCACTATTAATTGTAACTTGACCAAATTGGATGACACCTTGATGTAAGTTTTGACCATTAGGTGCTTTAGTTACTTCAGTTACTTCAATCTCAAAGTTCTCATTACCTACTGTTCCTTTATCAGCTACTTGCCCACCACTAACTGCATAAAATGGAGTTTCTTTTAAAATGAAATATACAGTTTCTCCTGGTTCAGCAGATTCAACTTTCTCTCCATTATAAATTAAATCAGTTAACGTAGTCTGATAATCTGTAGTTTCATATCCGACAAATTTGCTTTCAGTGGTAATATTTTTAAGAACTTCACTTTGGATTTGCATTGATTGTGAACTTTGTCGAGCTTCTCTAGCTCGTGTACGTTGTTGATCCATTTCTTTTTCAAACGTTGCCATATCCACAGAGATGTTTTCTTGACTAGCTAATTCTTCTGTCAATTCAATTGGGAATCCATAAGTGTCATATAATTTGAACGCATCTGAACCGTTAATTTCATTATTAGATGATTTAGCTTTTGCTAATAAATTATTCAAAATTGCTAAACCTTCTTGAAGTGTCTCATGGAAACGTTCTTCTTCTGATTTAATAACACGCTTAATAAAATCAGCTTTTTCTTTAACATTTGGATAATATGGTTCCATTATCTCTGCAACGATGTCAACTAACTTATACATAAATGGTTCATTAATGTCGAGAGTTTGACTAAATCTGACTGCTCTACGTAGAAGTCGACGTAAAACGTAACCTCTTCCCTCATTTGCAGGTAAAGCGCCATCAGCAATAGCAAATGCAATTGTACGAATATGGTCCGCTATTACCTTAAAGGCAATATCATGTTCGTTGTTTACTAAATATTTTTTGTCAGCTACTTTTTCAACTTCATTAATGATTGGCATAAATAAGTCTGTTTCATAATTTGTTCTTACGTTTTGAGAAACAGAGGCCATTCGTTCAAGCCCCATACCTGTATCAATATTTTTATTTGGTAATGGTGTATAAGTGTTGTCTTTATTATGGTTAAATTCACTAAAAACTAAGTTCCAAACTTCTAAATATCTTTCATTTTCCCCACCTGGATACATCTCTTCTGATGGATCATCTTGACCATATTCATCTCCACGATCATAGAAAATTTCAGTGTTAGGACCAGATGGACCCTCACCGATATCCCAGAAATTACCTTCTATTCTAATAATTCGACTTTCTTCTAATCCAATTTCATCATTCCAAATACGATAAGCTTCAGAATCTTCGGGATGAATAGTTACATATAATTTTTCAGGTTCCATGCCCATCCAGTTTTCACTAGTTAAAAATTCCCACGCAAAGTGGATTGCTTCTTTTTTGAAATAATCACCAATTGAAAAGTTACCAAGCATTTCGAAAAATGTATGATGTCGTGCAGTAAATCCTACATTTTCAATATCATTTGTTCTAATTGCTTTTTGAGAATTGACTATTCTAGGCTTTCTTGGTGTTTCTCTACCATCGAAATATTTCTTTAAAGTTGCTACACCAGAATTTATCCATAATAATGAATCGTCATCAATTGGCACTAAAGGGGCTGAAGGTTCAACCATATGACCTTTTTCGACGAAGAAATCAATATATTTTTGACGAATTTCACTAGCTTTTAAATTTTTCATTTCCGACACTCCTATATCAACATATTTTAACTAAAAACAAAAAAACGTTCATCCTCAAAAAAAGGGACGAACGTTTTCGCGGTACCACCCTAGTTATAAACAATCTATCTTTAAGCTGCAAAAATTATCGCTTGATAGAAAACATTTATCACTCAATTAAAATATAAAAATGACATGAAGTAGCGTTCAACAATATACATTGCACTTTTCACCAACCAGTACATCTCTATATAAGTAATAATTGCCTACTCATCTTCATGCGAACTTAAGATTATTTTAAGTATTTTCAAACTAAATGTCAACGCTCAACAAAATCATAAGGAGAAACATCCCCCATATTAATCATTGGATTGATTTGATATAACGTAGATTCACTTAAAATGACTTGATCATCTTTAGTATCAACGTCGTGAATTGTATTCATTGCCTCTTCATCTTTACTCACAGTATTTGAAATTGTTACATCACTTTGTTTATGGTCTATATCAAAATATGACAAGATTAGCTCTTGCAATTGTGTATGTCGTAATTGTCCTTGCGTATTTAATCCAATTTCAAATGCGGTTGAATCTCCAAGTAATACTAATGATTGTTTAGCACGTGTAAATCCTGTATAAAGTATTGGTCGCTGTAACATTCTAAAATACTGCTTGACGATAGGCATAATTACAATAGGAAATTCAGATCCTTGTGATTTATGAATAGATGTGCAATAAGCATGTGTTAATTCTAATAAATCTTGACGAGTGAAAGTAATCTCGTTACCTTCGAAATCAACAACCATAACATCTTTATTTAAAGCATTTTCTTTAGCCCAAAATATACCAACAATTATTCCTATGTCACCATTGAAGATATTATCATTAGGACGATTAACTAACTGAAGAACCTTATCACCTTTACGAAACTTTATATCACCAAATTCAATTTCTCGTGTATCTTGTGCCTTAGGGTTTAAAATATCTTGTAATACTTGATTTAATCTTTTAATACCTGCGTTACCCTTATACATAGGCGCCAAGACTTGAATATCACTCATATCATAACCCTTATTAACTGCACTTGAAACTACTTTTTCAACTACTTTAGGAATTTGATCGACATTACAACTTATAAAACTCCTATCATGAAAACGCTTTGTAATATCTATTGGCTCACCGTGTTTCATACGATGCGCTAAATCGATGATACTTGAACCATCTTGTTGACGATAAACTTCAGTTAGATTAACTCGAGGTATTGCCTTCGAATCAATAAGATCCTTAAATATTTGACCTGGTCCAACTGAAGGTAATTGATCTTCATCACCGACTAAAATAATTTGTGCATCTAGGGGAACTGCACTTAAAAATTGGTGAAACAACCATGTATCTACCATCGACATTTCGTCAATAATTATGAGCTTTGCTTTAATTTCATTATCTAGAATGTCTTCTGGTTGTGTTTCTTGATTCCATCCAATTAGACGATGAATTGTCATTGCTTCCAACCCTGTAGATTCTTGTAATCGTTTAGATGCTCTACCTGTTGGTGCTGCAAGGACAATAGGATAGTCATCTTCTTGATAGTCTGAGTAACTAAGAGAAAGACCATGTACCTCTGCATAAAGCTCAACGATTCCTTTGATTACTGTTGTTTTACCTGTACCAGGACCACCGGTTAAAAGCATAATTTTAGAATTAATTGCAGTTTGTAAGGCCTCTTTTTGAGATGGTGCATAATGCACATTATTACTAGTCTCTATATCCCCTATATGTATCTGTAAATCAGATTGTTCTATTTCTTTTAGCTTATGTTTGTATGTTTTAATTCGATATAAATTTTGAACACTTTTGAGTTCGGAGTAATAAAGACTAGGAATGGCGACTCGCTCATTGTTTACAATAATTTTTTGTTCCTCATTTAATAATTCGAGAATATTTTCAAGCTGTTTTGAATCGATACTATCACTGGAATGAGCATCCATTAGCATGTCTAATGTCACTTCAATGGCATAATCTAGTGATAAATAGGTGTGACCTTGTTTTATACATTCTTCTTCTAGCGTATATAATAATCCTGCTTTCAATCGTTCTGGATTATTAAAACTAATGCCATTATTTCTAGCTAAAGTATCAGCTTTATTAAAACCAATTCCTTTAATATCATAAACGAGTTGATAAGGGTTATTTTCGAGCACATTTAAAGTCTCGGATTGGTAAAATTGATAAATCGCCATTGATAATTTAGGTCCGAAGCCTAAATCATGTAATCGAATCATAATTTTTTCGGACTCTTGATTGGCATTAATTTGATCAGCAATTTGCTTTTGTTTCTTTTTCGGTAAATTTGAAACCTTCTCTAAAACTGATGCGTCTGCCATAATATCATTTATCGCATTTTCACCAAGTGAATTTACAATATTTTGAGCAGTTTTTTTACCTATACCTTTGAATAAGTCACTTGATAAATATGTAATAATAGCATCCTTAGTTTGAGGGACCTCTTTTTCAAAAGTGTCGGCTTTCAATTGCTTGCCATAACGTGGGTGCTCTACCACTTGTCCTTTAAAAGTGTATACATCTCCTTCCACAATATTTGGAAAGAACCCTACAACTGTTGGTAAATTACCAAATGATTCATTAGTTTCAATTGTTTCCACTTTAATGACTGTATAGAAATTATCATTATTTTGAAATAAAATAGCATCTACAGTACCTTTAATCATTGAATAATCAAATAGTGTAGGGTCAGACATATTACTCCTCCTCATTCTTTATAGCTTCAAACGTTTTCTTAGCATGTTGACTTAGCAAGTGATTTGGATCTATAGATATAGCCTTGTCAAAATAAGACATAGCTAAATCAAGATCTTCAGTATCCATGTAAGTGGCTAAACCAAGATTATATAAAGCATCGACATGCTTTGAATCTATATCTAAAACAATTTTTAGTTGATTTATAGCTTGGTTAAACATTTCTAAATGACATAGTGCCAGACCATATTGAAATTGAACTTCTGCATCTTGATTCTTATCTAATTCTGCTGCAGTCATAAAGTAAGGTAAAGATTCTTTTGGTGCATCTAATTGGTTAAATGACATACCAATCATGTAATTAGTATCTATTTTATCCATATTGTATTTAGATGCCAATTGATATAGTTTAATAGCATCACGGTATTTACCTTGATCGTAATAAAGATTGGCTAAGTTGTAATACACTGCACCATTTTTATCATCAATCGTAATTGCTCGTTGAAAGAAACGCTCAGCCTTTTCAATTTCATTAATATCAGCTAATACTATTCCTGCATTGATATAATTTTCAATGGTATTTGGTTCTTCTTCTATGTTTTGAAATAAAGCTTTTAAAGCATCTTCAAGTTGACCATTTTGAATCCACTCATAAATCGTATCTTGTTTCGTTATCATGATTCCACCCAATCTTAAAATTATCTTACGAGAAACGCAGTATTTAATAAAATAAAGATGTAGTAGTATTTTGGAGCAAGACATAAACAATATTTTTGCAAAATTTATTTTAAGTCAATTACTGCCAATATATATTTGTAGCCTGAGGCATTGAATTATGTCCCAGGCTCTTAACAACTCCATCTTTTGTTGGTTTAATTAAACAACATAACTTAACTGACCTGTTGTTTTAAATACATCATCGATAGTTGCTCCACCTAGACAAACTTCCTCATCATAAAATACAACGGCTTGTCCAGGTGTGATAGCACGTACTGGTTCATCAAATGTAACGCGTAAAGCATTTTGACTTTCACGTTGAACAAAAACCTTAGTATCTTTTTGACGATATCTAAATTTAGCAGTACATTCAAATCCGTTGTCCAAATCAACTGGATTTACGAAAGAAAAATCGGAAGCTATTAAATAGTCACTATAGAGAGCATCATGATGGAAACCCTGTTCAACGTATAAAATATTGTCTTCTAAGTTTTTACCTACAACGAACCATGGATCACCATCTCCGCCGATACCAAGTCCATGTCTTTGACCAATAGTGTAATACATTAATCCGCTATGCATTCCCATTTTATCGCCATTCAACATACGCATTTCTCCAGATTGAGCTGGTAAATATTGTGATAAGAATGTTTTGAAATTACGCTCTCCAATAAAACAGATGCCTGTAGAGTCTTTCTTTTTAGCTGTTGCTAAATCTTGCTCTTCTGCTATTTTACGAACTTCTTTTTTATCAATATCTCCAATTGGAAACATAACTTTAGACAATTGTTGTTGAGATAGTTGATTTAAGAAATAAGTTTGATCTTTATTATTATCTACACCTCGTAACATTTCTACATGGCCATCATCATGACGACGTATTCTTGCGTAATGTCCTGTTGCTACGTAATCTGCGCCCAATTTAAGTGCATGCTCTAGAAAAGCTTTAAACTTAATTTCTTTATTACACATTACATCTGGATTAGGCGTACGACCTTTTTTATACTCATCTAAGAAATAAGTAAAGACTTTATCCCAATATTCTTGTTCGAAATTAACGGCGTAGTATGGAATACCAATTTGATTACATACTGCGATAACGTCATTATAGTCTTCTGTTGCAGTACAAACACCATTCTCATCAGTGTCATCCCAGTTTTTCATGAATATTCCAATAACATCATACCCTTGGTCTTTTAGCACATGAGCTGTGACTGAACTGTCAACACCGCCAGACATACCTACAACTACACGTATATCTTTATTAGACACATTTATTCCTCCTTAAATTTATGATATATTTTGTGAATTTCAGCTACGATATATTTTATTTCTTGATCTGTTGTTAATTCATTAAAGCTAAATCTTACTGAGTGTTTAGCACGTTCTTCATCTTCATACATTGCTGCTAAAACATGAGAAGGTGTTGTTGAACCAGCTGTACATGCAGAGCCTGAAGATACATAAATGTTAGCTAGATCTAAAAGTGTTAGCAAAGTTTCCACGTCTATGAATGGGAAATATAAATTTAGAATATGTCCTGTTGTATCGATCATAGAACCATTTACCTCAAAAGGAATCGCACGTTCTTGTAGACTAACTAAGAATAATTCTTTTAATTGCATTAAATGTAAATTATTATCATCTCTATTCTTATGTGCTAATTCTAGTGCTTTTGTTAAACCAACAATTTGTGCTAAATTTTCTGTTCCTGCACGTCGTTTAGTTTCTTGTTCTCCTCCTAGTTGAGAGTACTCTATTGGGGTTTTATCTCTAACTAATAAGACACCTACACCTTTAGGACCGCCGAATTTATGTGCTGTCAAACTTAAAGTATCCATTTTAAAATCTTCAAAATTAACATCTAAGTGTCCGATTGCTTGAACTGCATCTACATGAAATAATGCGTTTGACTCACTAACAATATCTTCTATATCATACATAGGTTCAACAGTTCCAACTTCATTATTAACAAACATTATTGAAACTAAAATAGTGTCATTCGTTAATGCTTCTTTAAGTTGATCCAAATCTATTGCACCTGTATCATCTACATCTAAATAAGTGACATCATATCCTTCTTTTTCCAATTGTTCAAACACGTGTAAGACAGAATGATGCTCAATTTTAGTTGTAATAATGTGATTTCCAAGATGTTCATTTGCGTATACTAATCCTTTAATGGCTGTATTATTTGATTCAGTTGCGCCACTTGTAAAAATGACTTCGCTAGGCTTAGCATTCAATAATTTAGCAACTGTTCTTCTTGATTCATCTAGATAACGACGTGCATCTCTTCCTATAGAATGAATAGACGATGGATTACCAAAATGTGATTTATAAATTGTCATCATCTCTTCAATTACTTCTGGTTTGACAGGTGTAGTTGCAGCATAATCTGCATATACTTCCATTTTTAAGTACACTCCTCACAATATTATCAATGTTCCTATAATAGCACCTGAATAGAAATTTTTCTATATAGTTGTTCATAAACATAAATTTTTCCATTATTTAATATTTTAACACTCAACCACTTTCAAAATTAACCCCACATTAACTTATAAATATTTTTAAATGTACTTTAATTAAATTATTAATATTTTTTCACTAACATTATCGATTATGAGCATTTCAATATAAATTAAACTACATATTTTGTTAAACTGAACCATATTAATTTTATATGAGGAGATGAAAACTGTGGGTAATCTAAAGGTATCTGCATTAAATTTAGTTCCAATAAGAGAAGGTCAGAGTGATAAAGAAGCAATTGAGGATATGATTAGTTTAGCTCAAAAGTTAGATTCACTTAATTATGAAAGATACTGGATTGCAGAACACCATAACGCACCAAATTTAGTAAGTTCTGCAACTTCTCTATTGATTCAACATACACTTGAACATACGAAACGTATTAAAGTTGGATCTGGAGGGATTATGTTACCAAACCATGCTCCTCTAATAGTTGCGGAGCAATTTGGAACAATGGAAACACTTTTCCCAAACAGAGTTAATCTAGGCTTAGGTAGAGCTCCAGGGACTGATATGATGACAGCTAGCGCATTGAGACGTGATCAGCATAATGGCGTATATGAGTTTCCTGAAGAAGTTGAACAATTACAAACTTATTTTGGACCTGGAAATAAACAAGCTTATGTAAGAGCTTATCCTGCTGTAGGTAAAAATGTACCATTATACATTCTTGGATCATCTACTGATTCAGCTCATTTAGCTGCACGTAAGGGATTACCTTATGTCTTTGCAGGTCATTTTGCACCTCAGCAAATGAAAAAGGCTATTCAAATATATAAAGAACTATTTGAACCTTCTGACGTATTAGATAAGCCTTATATGATTGTATGCTTGAATGTGATAGTAGCTGAAAGTGATGAAGAAGCTGAATACCTAGCAAGCACTTTAGCTCAAGTGTTTATTGGTATTGCTCGTGGTAGAATGCAACCAGTACAACCACCTACAAATGACTTACAAGCTCTTCTAACACCTAGAGAATTTGAAATGGCTAAACAAAGATTTAATGATTCGCTAATAGGTTCAGAGGAAACAGTTAAAGAGAAGTTAGAAGCATTTATTGGAGAATATGGTGAAATTGATGAACTCATGGGAATCAGCTATATTTATGATCAAGAAAAGCAATTTGAATCCTTCACTCGTTTACAGAATATTATTGAAAAATTGAATCAATAATCAATATTAAAATTTAAAATTGATGGATAGTGAGAGAATTAAGGTATAATTTGGAGTGGGATATTATTTAATCTCACTCCTTTTATTTGCTTATAAACATTTAGGTATTAGTGCTAAAACAACATTAAATTTAATAAAAATGTTTTGAATTACCTAATTTATAAATATTTATTTACACATAAAAAAGCGATAACATCAAATGTTATCGCTCAAAAATTTAATTATTTATCATCTTTTTTGTCATCGTTGTTTTTTTCAGTATATTCATTGATTTTGTCTTTAGCTTTATCAACTTGTTCGTTATCGCTATTTTTAAATTTATCTGCTGCATCTTTCGCTTTATCCATGAATCCCATAATGAAATTCTCCTTTCAAATTTAAGAATATTTTTATCAATCAAGTATCAAGTTAATTCTGAGATACAAAATAAAGAATGTACCGTACTGTTGTAATTATTATTTACCACACACATTTGTATATAAACATATTTTTTAAAATTAAATATAAAACATGTAACCATCAAGTTTATCATCAGTTTCGACATAGTCTGCTAGATATTTTAAAGTAGTATTATCTAATACTTCTCTAACAGCATCTCTCATTCTTAACCATAACTGTTTTTGTGCAGGTGGTTCTGATTCAATACTTTCGACTATCGTTATAGGACCTTCTAGTAAACGAATAATATCGCCTGCTTTAATTTCGTCAGCTGGTACTCTAAGTTGATAACCACCTTTGGCACCACGAACACTTCGAATTAAACCAGCATTTCTTAAAGGGCCAACTAATTGTTCGAGATATAAATCACTCAAACTGTTTTCTTCAGCAATTGACTTTAAAGATACGCATCCTTGCCCTTCTCTTTTAGCAAGGGAAATCATTAAAGTTAAGCCGTATCTCCCTTTCGTTGATATTTTCATAACATTACCTCACTTAATTCGAATAATATATAATACCATTCTAGCATTTTTTCAGTTAAGATAGTACTAGAAAGGTGTGAAAATAGTGATTACAGAACCTTTAGCTTCAAGAATGAGACCTACTAACATTGACGAAATCATTTCGCAGCAACATTTAGTAGGACCTAGAGGCATTATTAGACGAATGGTTGAAACCAAAAGATTATCATCAATGATATTTTATGGGCCACCAGGCATTGGTAAAACGAGTATTGCGAAAGCAATTTCTGGTAGCACTGACTATAAATTTAGACAATTAAATGCAGTTACAAATTCAAAAAAAGATATGCAAATGGTAGTCGAAGAAGCCAAAATGTCTGGTCAAGTCATTCTTTTATTAGATGAAATTCACCGGTTAGATAAAGCTAAACAAGATTTCTTATTACCACATTTAGAAAATGGTAAGATCGTCTTGATTGGTGCAACAACTTCAAATCCATATCATGCAATCAACCCAGCTATTCGCTCTAGAGCTCAAATATTCGAACTGTATTCATTAGATCATGATGATGTGCGACTCGCAATCAATAGAGCATTAAATGATTCTCAACGTGGCTTAGCTAATTATCATCCCAAAGTAGATGAAGATGCATTAGAATATTTTGCTACGCAAAGCCAAGGAGATGTTAGAAGTGCTTTAAATGCTCTTGAATTGGCTGTTTTAAGTGCTTCAGTTGAAAATGAAATTAGACATATTACTCTCCAAGATGCTAAAGATTGTTTGCAAAAAGGTGCTTTCGTAAGCGATAAAGATGGAGATATGCACTATGATGTTATGAGTGCTTTTCAAAAATCAATAAGAGGTAGTGATGTAAATGCTGCATTACACTATTTAGCAAGATTAATTGAAGCTGGCGATTTACCGACTATTGTAAGACGCTTATTAGTCATTAGTTATGAAGATGTAGGATTGGCTTCACCTAATGCGGGACAACGTACGCTTGCAGCCATTCAATCGGCAGAGCGACTGGGGTTCCCGGAAGCGAGAATACCTCTTAGTCAAGCTGTAATTGAGCTTTCATTATCACCTAAATCCAACTCAGCAATCACTGCGATTGACAGTGCACTTAGTGACATACGTAAAGGTAATATAGGCCAAATTCCTGACCATTTACGAGATGGACATTATGCTGGAGCTAAAGATTTAGGTCGTGCCATAGGTTATAAGTACCCTCATAACTATGAAAATGGACACGTCATTCAACAATACTTGCCAGATAAACTCAAAAATAAAATTTATTATGAGCCTAAATCAACATCAAAAAGTGAACAACAATTTAAAACTATTTATGATAATTTAAGAAACAAAAAATAAAAAAGACTATGAATCAATTAGCCATTATAAATGACTTTTAAATTTGATTCATAGTCTATTATTTATATATTCCCTTTATCTTTAATACGGCGTACAGGTATATTTTTTAAAATGTCATTTACTACGTAACTCGCACAGATTAATCCTACTGTACTTGGTACAAATGCATTTGATGATGGAGGCATTTGCCCTTTACGATTAATAGCGTTTGCATCTCCAACGGTTGCTTTTACATCTTCACGAATTACAATAGGACTTTCATCAGAAAACACGACAGGTACACCCTTTTTTATACCTTGACGCTTTAGTTTATTACGAATAATTTTAGCCATAGGGTCCATATAAGTTTTAGAAATATCTGCTATTTTAAATCGTGTAGGATCAGTTTTATTAGCTGCCCCCATACTTGAAATCATCTTAATTCCTCGTTCTAAACACTCTTTCATCAGATGAACTTTATATATTATAGTATCACTTGCATCGATAAAGTAATCAATATCATAATTATTAAATAAATCCTCATATGTCTCCTCAGTATAAAACATGTGAAGTGGTGTTACTTTACAATCAGGGTTAATAAGTTTAATACGTTCTTCCATCAAAGTGACCTTACTTTGTCCGATAGTTGTAGTGAGTGCATGTATTTGACGATTGACATTTGTGATATCTACGTCATCTTTATCGATTAAAATAATATGACCAATATTGGTTCTTGCTAATGCTTCGGCAGCAAATGAACCAACACCACCTACCCCAAGAACTGCAACTGTTTTTTCTTTTAATAGATCTAAACCCTCTTGTCCATATGCTAATTCGTTTCTTGAAAATTGATGTTTCATTTTAAACTCCTTTATAAAAAACAATACGATAACTTTATATTAACAGAAAAAGACAAATAAAAATACGCAAGACATAAAGCCTTACGTACCGGTAGAGTCCGTGATTGCCGTAGTTATAAAAAGCTTGATCATTCGGCCTGCTATATACAGGTGGGTGCCCTGTTTCTTGTTTTGCAAGTCCTCCAATTGAGGCGTGTGCGCTGCAAGAAAACCTATTGGGCTCCCTGATCAAAAAGTGTTAGGCCCAAATAAAAAGCAAACGTACGAACAATACAGATGACTACCTTATGTTTATATATTACCACAGAGGTATAAATAAAGAAATCCTTATGAACTAGATAGAAATGTATATTTTGTGAAGCAAAACTATAATAAAATTAAGTTTACATAATATTATTATAGTTTTTTAAAGACTGAATATAATTCTAAAAGAAAAACACTAAATAAAAGTCACCAAAATCTATTGTGATTTCGATGACTAATGTATTTATATCCTTCTATATGTTAAATCTAATGACGAATACGTAAAGAAAGCTCTTCTAATTGTTTATCTGAGACTTCACCTGGTGCATCTGTAAGCAAGCAAGTCGCAGAAGCTGTTTTAGGGAATGCAATTGTATCACGTAAGTTTGTACGATTAGTTAGTAGCATTACTAAACGGTCTAAGCCTAGTGCAATACCGCCATGTGGTGGTGCACCATATTTAAATGCATCTAATAAGAATCCAAATTGTTCTCTAGCTTGTTCTTTAGTGAATCCTAATACTTCAAACATTTTTTCTTGTAATTCACCGTCTGCAATTCTGATTGATCCCCCACCTAATTCATAACCATTTAAAACGATGTCATATGCATTCGCTTGTGCGTTTTGAGGTTCTGAATCTAATTTACTAATATCCTCTTGTTTAGGTGAAGTAAATGGATGATGTGCAGCTACATAACGTTTAGCATCTTCATCATATTCTAATAACGGCCAATCTGTTACCCATAAGAAATTAAGTTTATTTTCATCAATTAAACCTAATTCTTTGGCAATTTTAATACGTAAAGCACCTAAACTTTGAGCTACTACATTTGGTTTATCAGCGACAAACATTACTAAGTCTCCTGATTCAGCTTGTGTAAGATCTTTTAAAGTTGCAACATTTGAATCTTCAAAGAAACGAGCGATTGGACCACTCAATCCATCATCAACAACTTTTACCCATGCAAGTCCTTTAGCACCATAAATATTTACGAATTCTGTTAATGCGTCCATGTCTTTACGAGTATAATTGTCGGCTGCACCTTTAGCTACAATGGCTTTTACTTCGCCGTTATTTTCTACAGTATCTTTAAATACTTTAAAGTCCATTTCACGACCTAACTGTGATACATCTTTAAGTTCCATTTCAAAACGAGTATCAGGTTTATCTGAACCATAGCGTCTCATCGCTTCTTCATAAGTCATTCTAGGGAAAGGACCTGATACGTCAATGCCTTTAACATCTTTAACAACTTTTCGTAACATTTCTTCACCCATTTGAATCACATCTTCTTGATCAACGAAACTCATTTCAATATCGACCTGAGTAAATTCAGGTTGACGATCTGCACGTAAGTCTTCATCACGGAAACATTTAACAATTTGATAATATTTGTCAAAACCACTAATCATTAATAATTGTTTAAATAATTGAGGTGATTGTGGTAATGCATAAAATTCTCCTTCATGAACTCGAGAAGGTACTAAATAATCTCTGGCACCTTCTGGTGTAGATTTAGTTAAAACAGGAGTTTCAATATCGAAGAAACCATTGTTATCTAAATATTCACGAATAGCGCGTGTTGTTTGATGTCTCATTTTGAATGTTTGTGCCAACTCTGGACGTCTTAAATCTAAATAACGGTATTTTAAACGGATGTTTTCATCAACATTTTGATTTTCTTCATTAATAGAAAATGGTGGTGTTTCTGATTTATTGATAATTGATATATTAGAAACTTGTACTTCTACTTGACCAGTTTTAATTTTAGAATTCACAGTATCAGGATCTCTCTTTGTTACTGTTCCCTCAACTTCAACTACATATTCTGATCTTACTGTTTCAGCAACACTTAAAGCTTCTTCAGAGAAATCAGGGTTAAAGACGATTTGCACGATACCTTCTCTGTCACGTAAATCGACAAAGATTAAACCACCTAAGTCACGACGATTATGAACCCAACCTTTTAAAGTAACTTTCTGGTTTAAAAGTTCTTCTGTAACTAAACCACAATACGTTGTTCTTTTACTCATTTATATTCTCCTTTTTATTAATTATTTTTTTCTTGAAAATAATTTACTAAGTTATTTAAGTTAATAGTTTCTGTTTCACCTGTTGACATGTCTTTGACATCAATCACTTCATTTTCAAGCTCTTGATCACCGATAACAACAGTATATTGAGCATTCAAGCGATCAGCTTGTTTCATTTGGCCTTTAACTTTACGTTGTAAATAATCTTTGTCGGCTTTTATACCCGATTTTCTGAGTTGATTTAAAAGCTTAACGCTGTATCGTTCAGCTTCTTCACCCATAGTAACGATAAAAAGATCAAACGTATCCTCGACGTCCAATTCAATTCCTTCTTCTTCAAGCGCCAATAACAATCTTTCAATACTTAAAGCGAAACCAATACCCGTTTGATTTGGTCCATCTAATAATTCAAGCAGTCCATTATATCGACCACCACCACATAAGGTAGTTATTGCACCATCATAATTAGGATTATCCATCATTAACTCAAAAGCAGTGTGTGTGTAATAATCAAGACCACGTACAAGGTTAGGATCTTCAACATATGAAATACCTAAATCATCTAAGTGAGTCTTCACTTCATTAAAGTAAGCTTTTGAATCGTCATTTAAGTAATCAGTAATTCTTGGCGCATTTTTAACCGCTTCTTTATCTCTATCAATTTTGCAATCTAGTATTCTCATTGGATTTGTGTGTAATCTTGATTTACAATCATCACAAAATGTATCTATCACTGGCTCAAAATGACGTATTAGTGCCTCATTATATTCTTTACGTGAATCAGCATCACCAATACTATTGATAACTAATTTTAAATGTTTAAGACCAAATGATTCATAGATATGCATCACCATAGCTAGAACTTCAGCATCCATGCTCGGATTTTCAGCGCCAATCGCTTCAACGCCGAATTGAGTGAATTGACGGTATCGTCCTTTTTGTTTACGTTCATATCTGAACATTGGCCCATTATAATATAATTTAACAGGCTGATTTGGAATACCTTGCATTTTATTCTCAATGTATGAACGTACAACAGCTGCAGTTCCTTCTGGTCTTAAAGTTATGCTTCTGTCACCTTTATCTTTAAAAGTGTACATTTCTTTTTGTACGACATCTGTAGAGTCACCCACGCCACGTGCAAACAAATCTGTACTTTCAAATATCGGCGTGCGGATTTCTTTATAATTGTATAATTTCATTAATTTATCAAGTTGATTTTCAATGTAACGCCATTTACTAGAATCTTCAGGTAAGATATCTTGTGTACCTCTAGAAATTCTAATCACACAATCACTCCTTCTTTGTATTTTTACAAACTCTCTTTAATAAAAAAGTCCCTTATATAGCATTTCTACTATACAAGGGACGAATCGCCGTGTTGCCACCCTAATTGTAATTAAATTCGTTAGTAAAACTTAATTACCACTCAAAACGTGTAACGTACGTCAAACGGCTTAATCTATTAAAGCACCTGTTCTTGTGTTCAAAGTAATAAATTACTCAGTATAATCTTCCAGCCATGGATTATATCTCTTCACAATATCAATTATTGCTACCTCTTTCATTTATACTTTCAAGAATCATAACGGTATTATATATAAAGTTCACTAATTATAATAACGAGTTTATGCATAGTTTGCAAGCTTTAAGATGCAAAATATTGTTTTAAACCATCCACTACAGCTTCCTCTACAACTTGTCGATGGATTTGATTTCGTATCATTACCTCATCTGTTGGATTACTTATATATCCTAATTCTAATAATACGGCTGGCTTATTGGTTTGTCTGAGTACTTGGAAGTTCTCTTGTCGAGTTCCTCTATTAAACAACATGGCTTTCTTTTGTATGTTTGTATTTAACGTTTCAGCTAAAGCTTCTTGATTATTTTTATACCAATAAACAGTTGCACCATTAGCATTAGGACTATCAAGAGAATCATTATGTATACTAATGTATGCATCACCATTAAGTTTTCTATCATCTAAGCTAACATATGTATCATCAGAACGTGTTAATTTAACTGTTGCCCCCGCTTTTTCAAGAGCACGTCTCAGTTCTTTAGCTGTTTTTAAAGTATAGTTCTTCTCCAAACTCTTTTTTGAAGTATTACTGGATGCACCCTGGTCATTGCCTCCATGGCCAGGATCTAAGACAATGACCTTATTTTTCAAAGGGTTTACTTTTTTATTCGCATCCGCTTCAATATTTAAGCTTGTGTGCCATCCAGCTATCCAACCTTTTTCAGAACCATCTCTGCTTTCAACTTCTATCCATTTACCTGATTTACTCAATCTAGTAAACGTATCACCTTTTTCGACTTGGTAAATCACAGGATAAGCAGCATTTGGACCAGTTCGTAACTCAGCATTCTCTGAAACTGTAATTCTATTACTCCCTTGATCACTATGATTCATTAACATAAATAATAATATTAAAAATAATATAAAAGCACCTACAACTATCAATGTTGTTAGATTTTTAAGGTCATGTTTAGATAACCATGCATCTACTTTGTTCATATTATTTTGCCATCCTGACTTTCATAGATAATAGTAACTGGACCATCATTGATAATTTCAACTTCCATATCAGTACCAAATTCACCTGTTTTCACTTCAAC
The DNA here is from genome assembly GCF_001808125.1 of Staphylococcus sp. HMSC14D10. Lineage (NCBI taxonomy): Bacteria > Bacillati > Bacillota > Bacilli > Caryophanales > Staphylococcaceae > Staphylococcus > Staphylococcus sp. HMSC14D10. The sequence continues at coordinate 72,041 of NZ_KV792248.1, forward strand.
GTCATAAGCTTTTAAAGCAGTGTTAAATTTTTCGTATAACACATTAGCTTCTTCAGGATTTTTTGAATTTGAAAATCCTGGTCTATTACCCTTACGTACATCAGCATATAAAGTAAATTGTGAAATAGATAAAATTTGACCTTCAACTTGTTGGATATTTAAATTAAGTTTGCCATTCTCATCTTCAAACAAACGAGCGTTAATAATCTTTTTAGCAACTGCATCTATATCTGCTTCTGTTGTATCCTTACCTATTCCGACTAAAAGACAGAAACCCTTGTCGATTTCATTGTGAATGCTTTTATTTGTAACTGCTGCTCTTTTTACTCTTTGTACAACTACTTTCATATTAATAGCACCTCATTAATTCCAAACTCTTGACACTGTATATACATCACTTAATTGTTTTAGTTTTTCAACTACACGGAATACATCATTAACATTACGCACCATAACACTAATAGTGATAATTGCATTTTTATCAGTATCAGACCGCCCATTGATTTTAATAATACTTCCAACTGTAGAATTAACGGCTTGTATTACTTCATTTAATAAACCATTACGATCATATGCACTAACTTCTAAATCTACTTGGTATCGTTGAGTAGAATCTTTAGATTTAACCCACTCAACTGCTATTAATCGTTCTGTTTCATTTTTAACATTAGGACAATCTGTACGATGCACTTTAATACCATGTCCTTTAGTGATATATCCTACAATATCATCTCCAGGGATTGGATTACAACATTTTGAAAGCTTTATCAATACATTCTCTATACCTTCGACATATACACCACTATCAGTGATGATATCATCTTTAATCGGAAGTGATTTAATAACTTCCTGTGCCTCGTTTAGCGCTTTTTGTTTATCTTGTATACGTTGTCTTTCGGTCAATTTATTAACAACCTGTAATGCTGTTACACCACCAAATCCAACTGCTGCAAATAGGTCATCATCATTTGCAAAATTGTATTTCTCATTAACAACTTCTATATTTTTATCAGTTAAAATATCATCTACTCTAAAGCCCTGTTCTTTAATTTCTGCTTCGACCATAAACTTACCTTTTTCAATGTTAGATGAACGGTCTTGTTTTTTAAAGAAACCCTTAATTTTACTTTTAGCGCTTGATGATTTAACTATCTTAAGCCAATCTCTACTAGGTCCATAAGAGTGCTTACTTGTACGAATTTCAATAATATCTCCGGGTTGAAGAACATAATCAATAGGAACAATTTTACCATTAACTTTTGCACCAATCATCTTATTTCCGACTTCGCTATGAATAGCATAAGCGAAATCTATTGGAACTGCTCCATAAGGCAATTCAATAACATCACTTGCAGGTGTAAAAGCGTATACTTTATCACTTTGTAAATCATATTTCAGTGATTCCATAAATTCTTGTGCGTCAGATGATGTATGATCAGCTTCAGCTAATTCTTTTAACCAATTTAATTTATTTTGAAAATCTTGGTTCTTTTCATTAACTGTTTTTCCTTCTTTATATGCCCAATGAGCTGCAACACCATGTTCAGCTATTTCATGCATTTCATACGTTCTAATTTGTATTTCTAAAGGGTCTCCATTAGGACCAACTACAGTGGTATGGAGAGATTGATACATATTCTGTTTAGGCATTGCAATATAATCTTTAAATCTTCCGGGCATTGGTTTCCATAATGTATGGACTAACCCTAAAATTGCATAACAATCATTAATAGAATTAACAATTACACGAATAGCTAATAAATCGAATATTTGATCAAACTGCTTTTTTTGCTTCATCATTTTTCGGTATATACTATAAATATGTTTAGGTCTACCGCTAATTTCTCCAGTGATGTCCATTTTAATCATTTCTGTTTGAATTTTATCTATTGCATTAGCGATATAAGCTTCCCGTTCACTACGCTTTTTCTTCATTAAATTGACAATACGGAAATACTGAACACTGTCTATATATCTTAGTGCAGTATCTTCTAATTCCCATTTAATCGTATTAATACCTAATCTATGTGCTAACGGTGCATAAATTTCTAGTGTCTCTTTTGAGATACGCACTTGTTTTTCTCTAGCCATAGCTTTTAATGTTCTCATGTTATGTAATCTATCGGCTAATTTGACAAGTATCACTCGAACATCTTTTGCAATTGCAATAAATAATTTACGATGATTTTCTGCTTGTTGTTCTTCTTTAGAGCGGTATTTTACCTTTTTAAGTTTAGTAACACCATCAACAATACGCGCTATTTCTTCATTAAACATATCTTTAACATCGTCAAATGTGTACGGCGTATCTTCAATGACGTCATGCAAAAAACCTGCCACTATCGTTGGACCATCTAAACGCATTTCTGTTAATATGCCCGCTACTTGAATAGGATGCATGATATACGGAAGACCATTTTTGCGGAACTGTCCTTGATGGGCTTCATAAGCTATATGGTAACTTTTTAGAACATATTGATAATCGTCAGTTGATAAATATGATTTAGCTTTATTTAGCACTTCATCAGCGCTATATGGATACTCGTTATTCAATATATGACACCCCAACTCATTTGTATTTCAAATACTCAACTCATATTCGAATTTTTGAAAATTAAGAAAACATACATTGTCCTTCATTAATCCGAGTATATCATCTATTTAGATATAGAAATGCGAGTATTACTTTAATTTTATCAAATGTTAAAAGAACTACAAAAGCCTTAACATTTTTATAAATAATAGTTCTATGATACTACAAGTTTTTAAATAAATAAATGGTGTTACGCTGAAATCAAATCAAGTAAACAATTTAACGAAAAAATGGGAATGAGATAGAATCCCATTACGAATTCATTATCTCATTCCCAAAAATTGTTAGACATTAAAAACATGTTAATATGTCTTTTTATTCTAGTCATCTATTCATCATATGAAATTAAACTCATAACATCATAATCTTTAATTTTTTCGATACCATTTAAATATTTAAGTTCGATTATGAATGCAATACCTACGACGATGCCTCCTAGTTTTTCAACTAATTTAATAGCTGCTTCAATAGTACCACCAGTAGCTAATAAGTCATCAGTTATAAGTACACGCTGCCCTGGTTTAATGGCATCATTGTGCATCGTTAAAATATTTGTACCATATTCTAAGTCATATTCATATCGGATGACTTCACGAGGTAATTTACCTTCTTTTCTAACAGGTGCAAAACCAATGCCCATTGAATACGCTACTGGACATCCAATGATAAATCCTCTAGCTTCCGGACCTACAACAACATCTACATCTCTGTCCTTAGCATATTTTACAATTTGATCGGTAGCATAACCATAAGCTTCCCCGTTATCCATAATTGTAGTTATATCTTTAAAACTTACCCCCGGTTTAGGCCAATCTTGCACTTCCGAAACATATTGCTTTAAATCCATTTATCTATTTCCTCCTATTTACTAACCCTTCTGTGATTTGATCCAAGTTTTTAGTTGCGTGAAATCATCATATAGTAAAAGTTTCTCAACTTCCATTCTTGATTGTCTTAATTGATAAACGCGACTTGTTTCAATATTTTGTTTGTTAGCATTATCTACAATTTTAATTATACCATTTTCTTTTGTAACAAAACCTAACTCATAAAATACTTTAAGCATAAATTTTAAAATATTAGGTTTAACATTCAAATGTTGACACAGTAACATACCCTCTTGTTCAAGATTGGTTTCTTTTTTGGTCATTAGCGCTTTGAAACAGCTTTTAAATTGATTTGACGTGGGCATACCATCAAAATATATACTCTGCTGATGTTGCAGTACTAAATAGAGTTGTGAATAATTTAAGTTTTTGAGACTATCTTTAAGACTGTCTAAATCATTGGGCAAGTCTCTTAAAATTACTACTTCATGTTCTTGATCGATTTTATCACCATAATAATAGTAATTATGATTCAATTTTTCTTTTTTAGGGTGTATTAAAAAAGCAACTTTAGTATCGTTTGGGTCTATATTTAATTGTTTACGTTTACTTCGGTAATCTAATATTTGTTCATTATTCGTTGCTATATCTTGAATAATAAACTGTGGTGATTGATTTCCGTTCCATTCATTGATTTGTAAATTTCCTAGTAGATTGATTGGTTGACCAGGTTCAATTTGAGTTGCTAACTGACCATTTTTCCAAAATATGCTTTGTAATTGTAACTGACCGGTTACTAATTTTAAATGGTTTTTATCTTTTCCAATTGCTCTAACATCAACGACTTCATTATCATCAATTTCCAATAATGGTTTTTCAAAGTCTGTGCCAAATGGACTTAGTCTTTGAATATCACGAATGTTATTTATAGAAATATCATTCTCTTCTAATTTAACTGATACATGTTTTGTCGGCTCTAGTGACGTATGTTCTGATAATTTAAACATCCAGTCATTTAATCCTTGCTCTAATGCTTCAATATAATCTATCTCCATAGTCATACCCGCAGCCATATGATGACCACCAAACTTAGAAATTAAATCTTGATGTGCACTCAAAATTTCAAACATTGAAACTTGTTCTATACTACGAGCTGATCCTTTAGCATGATTTTGTTCTAAATCAATATTCAAAATTAAGGTAGGTAATGCATATGTCTCAACAATTTTAGATGCTACTATACCTAAGACACCTTCATGCCAATTTTCTTTAGCTAATAGTAAAAATTGATTGCCATTATTTACTTTTTCTTCAGCAATGGCTAGTGCCTCATCAGTTATCTGAGCTACTATTTCTTTACGTTCAACATTAAAATGTTCTACTTGTTCAGCAAGAAATTCAGCTTCTTCTTCATCTTCGGTCATTAATAACTCAGCAGCTAATGATGCATCCTCTAATCTACCAACGGCATTAAGTCGCGGCCCTATAATAAAACCTACAGTTTCTTCGTTAATCGTGTCATTATAACCAGCTTGGTTAAGTAATGCTTTAATTTGAATCGGGCAGCTTTGATTTAAAAATGATAAACCTTGTTTTACTATAGAGCGGTTTTCATCTGTCATTGACACTAAATCTGCTATAGTACCAATCGCAGCTAAACTTACAAAATAATTAGGAGGATTGTCTAATAAAACTTGAGACAGTTTGTAAGCTACACCAGCACCACATAAAAAGTGAAATGGGTATTCATACTCTGGATGCATTGGATGTACGATGGCATACGCTTCAGGCAAAGTATGTCCAATTTCATGATGATCAGTTACTATGACATCAACTCCTAGCTTTTGTACCATTTCAATCTCTTTATGACCTTGTATGCCATTATCGACAGTTATGATGAGAGACACGCCTTCATCATATGCATTTCTAAATGCAAGTTCATTAGGACCATAACCTTCTGAAAATCGATTAGGAATATACCAACCCACTTCAGCCCCTAATGTCTGCAATGTTTTAACTAATATAGTTGTAGAAGTGACACCATCGGCATCATAATCACCATATACCAATATACGCTCATTTTTATCAATTGCTTCATTGATTCGAGTCACCGCTTTTTCCATATCACTTAATAGCCATGGATCGTGGTTAATGATAGTTTCATCTAATAAGGCTTTAATTGACTCATCATCAGTTATCGATTTACTTTCAAGCAGTTTTTTTATAATCGGTGTTAATTGATATTTTTTTATTAAAGTTTCATTTATGTATTCTGTTGGAGGTTCATAGAGCCAGTTATATTTAGATTTAATCATGTAATTATCCTCCCTTTTTCCAAAAGCCATTATACCGAAAATTCAACTAAATAAAAAGTAAACAACGTTTAGTTGATAAAACTATTAATGATACTAGAAAAAGAGTAGAACATTGAATGCAATGTCCTACTCCCTAATAATTTATACTAAAATCTTTTCATCATTTGATTTTTTCTCTTTGTATACCGTTAATTTACCGTTATCTGCTTTTTTAAGTTGTCGTTTCTTCATTATACCCCATAAAGGAACAGCGATAAATACTGAAGAGAATACACCAGATACTAATCCAATTAATAATGCTAATGAGAAATTGAATAAGCTTGATGCCCCAAATATTAAAATCGCAACTACGACAACAATTACCGTTAAAACAGTATTAACGGAACGAGTCATTGTTTGACGAATAGAGCGATTAACGATGTAATCGATTTGCTCTGGTTTAGTAATGACTTTAATTTTATGCAGATTTTCCCTTACACGGTCAAATGTTACAATCGTATCATTAATTGAATAACCTACGATAGTTAGTACTGCTGCAATAAATGTAATATCAACTTCCAAACGAAGTAAGCTGAATAATGCAACAATCATAAAGACGTCATGCAGTAATGCTAATACTGATGATAGACCCATTCTCCATTCGAATCTTAGTGAAACATAGATAATAATACCTATTGCCGCATAGATAAGAGCCTTCATAGCGTTTTTAGCTAATTCTTGTCCAATCATTGGTGATACTGTATTTACAGTTGGTTTATGTCCGTATTCATTGTTCACTTTTTTGTTAAGTTCTACAACTTCATTTTTAGATAAATCTTTCTTAAATTGCACAGTTGCTTGTTTATTGTCACTACCATTAATTTGAACTTGATCTGGAGTTAATCCCATGTCTTTCATCGTACGTTCAACTTTAGGTTGAGACAATTTTGTATCAGAGTCGATATCAACACGCGTACCTGCAGAGAAATCAATACCTAAGTTTAATTTGAATATACTTAAAATCACAATACCAACAATCAAAATCAGAATACTGAATCCGATTAATGGTTTGGCTAATTTAACAAAATTCCACTTTTCATATGAAGTTTTAAGATCATGAACATCTACACCTTCATTAATATCATGTCTATTTTTCTTACTAACTCCAAATAGCCAGAATTTCTTCTTAAAGTAATTAGATGATACAAGTAATGATAATAAACCTCTTGATAAAAATACTGCTGTTACAAATATCATAAGAATACCTAAAAGTAACATTGTCGCAAAACCTTTTACTGAACTTTCACCGAAGAAGAATAATACACCTGCAGCAATAACTGTAGTTAAGTTCGAGTCAAATATCGTTAAGAAAGAACTCTTGTTTGCTTTAGAGTAGGCTTGTTTTAACGTCCTACCAATTCGTAATTCATCTTTTATCCGTTCATACATAATTATGTTCGCATCGACAGCCATACCTACACCGAGTACGAGAGCTGCTAATCCTGGTAATGTAAGAACACCAGAAATGAAATTAAATGCTACTAATGTAAGATAAATATAAACAGTTAATGCGATGATAGCAACTAAACCAGGTAGTCTATAGAAACCGACCATAAATAGATATATAATTGCTACGCCTATCGCTGATGCAAATATTGTTTTATCAAGTGCATCTTGACCAAACTGTGCACCTACTGAATTAGAATAAATTTCTTTTAAATCAACAGGTAGTGAACCAGCATTCAGTAATTCTGCAATTTGTTTAGCTCTTTCCACACCTTGTTGACCATGAAATCCACCTGAAATTTCAACACTATCAGAATTAATAGGTTGATCTACTGATGCAGCTGAAACGTATTTACGTTTATCTTCAGGTTTTTCTAACTCTTTATGGTAGCTATCACCTTTTTTATAATCAAGCCATACTACCATCATATTTTCTTGTTTTTTCGAAATTTCTTCTGTTACTTTTTTAAATTTAGCACGATCTTTTAATTTAAATGTAACAGCTGGTTCATTAGTACCTTGCTTAAATTCTTGTTTAGCTGAACCTTGTACAATATCTTTACCAGTTAATTTAACTTTATCATTGGCATCACGAATAGTTAAATTAGCCTGAGAAGATAATATTTTACGTGCCTCATCAGGATCTTTTACACCTGCTAATTGAACTCTGATACGATCTGGATCCTCAACTTGAATGTGAGGCTCAGAAACACCTAGCACGTTAACACGGTTTTCCAAAGTTCTAGCAGTAGATTGCAAGGCTTTTTCATCGATTTTTTTATCCCCATCAAGTGGTTTAACTTGATAAAGAACTTCAAATCCACCTTGTAAATCTAGTCCGAGATTTACATTTTTAACTACATTCTTATATGTAAGCCCCATTCCGACAAACAAAACGGCTACAATTAGTATGAATGCAATTATCCTACTAAATTTCTTCACATGAACACCTCATTGTTTACTTATGTACTAAGAATAATCTTTTAACAAACCATGTGCAAGTTAATTAAAAATTACATAGTTATTACATGACCTATCTATATTAACATACTACATCTTTTAGTGAAATTAAGATTATTACACATATACATATAATATAAAAACTGTCAACATAGTATGAACTTTGTCGACAGTTTTAAATAAATAAATTTCATTTCCCCTTAACTTTAAGAAGGGTCTACTTGTTTAATTGCTGGTTTTTCGAAAGTCATTTCTGTTCCATGACCATTAACTGTGATAACAACTGTAGTTTCATCAACAGCTTTAACAGTTCCTTTCAAGCCACCAATAGTAGTAATACGTTGACCAGATTCGATTCGGCTAATCATTTCACGATGTTCTTTTGCACGTTTTTGTTGAGGTCGAATTAAAAAGAAATAAAATACTATAATTAAAATTATAGGTAAAATAAGTGCTGAAACGTTCATTATGTTGTCTCCTTATTAGAAATTTTTAGGGTTTTCTACATTAAGCCCATATTGTTCAAAGAATTCATCTTTAAAATCTAAAAGACGATCTTCTCGAATAGCTTGTCTAATATCTTCCATCAATTTTAGCAGAAAATGTAAATTATGAATAGTAGTAAGACGGATACCGAAAGTTTCTTCAGCTTTAATCAGATGTCTGATATAAGCACGTGAATAATTCTTACATGTGTAGCAATCACAATTTTCATCTAGTGGTTTAAAATCGTTTGCATATTTAGCATTCTTAATTACTAATCTTCCGTTTGAAGTCATACATGTACCATTTCTAGCAATACGCGTTGGTAATACACAATCAAACATATCCATGCCACGTATGCTACATTCAATTAATGCATCAGGGGAACCTACGCCCATTAAATAACGAGGTTTATCATCTGGCATATATTGCACTGTATGTTCAACCATTTCATACATAACTGGTTTAGGTTCGCCTACCGACAACCCACCAATAGCATATCCAGGAAAATCTAAAGCGACTAATTCCTTAGCACATTGTTCTCTTAAATCTTTATATTCGCCACCTTGAATAATACCAAAGAGTGCTTGGTCCTCTGGGCGCTTATGTGCGTTTAAACAACGCTCAGCCCATCTCGTAGTGCGTTCAATTGAATCCTTAACATACTTATACTCAGAAGGCATAGGTGGACATTCATCGAAAGCCATCATTATATCTGAACCTAAGTCATTTTGTATTTCCATTGATTTCTCTGGACTTAAAAATAACTTCGATCCATTTGTATGGTGTCTAAACTCAACACCCTCTTCAGTTATCTTACGAAGATTACTCAAACTAAATACTTGGAAACCACCTGAATCAGTAAGAATAGGGCCATCCCAATTCATAAAATTATGTAGACCCCCAACTTGTTTGATAATATCATTTCCAGGTTGTAACCACAAATGATATGTATTTCCTAATATTATTTTCGCTTCTATTTGTCTTAATTCTTCAGGACTCATTGTTTTAACAGTTGCTTTTGTTCCTACTGGCATAAACATAGGCGTTTCAAAAGAACCGTGCGGTGTATGAACGATACCTAAACGTGCACCTGATTGTTTACAAGTCTTTATATGTTCATAAGTTACTGCTGGCATATTTAATACCTCTCATTCATTAAATAATTAACATCGCATCTCCAAAACTGAAAAATCTATATTCTAGTTTAACAGCTTCTTTATATGCGTTTAAAATGTTTTCTCGACTACTAAATGCTGATACAAGCATAACTAAAGTTGATTTAGGTAAATGGAAATTAGTAATTAAACCATCTATAGCTTTATATGTAAATCCTGGATATATAAAAATATCAGTCCATCCACTAACAGCTACAAATTCATTGTAATCACGACGAATAGTCTCTAGAGTCCTTGTTGAGGTTGTACCTACAGAAATGATTCTATGACCTTCTTTTTTTGTTTGATTTAATAAGTTAGCTGTTTCTTGGGTCATTTGATAATATTCACTATGCATTTCATGGTCATTAATATCTTCAACACTTACAGGTCTAAATGTTCCTAATCCAACATGCAATGTTATAAATGCAATATTTATACCTTTTGCTCTAATTTCATCTAAAAGTTCATCTGTAAAATGCAACCCTGCTGTTGGTGCTGCTGCAGAACCACTTTCTTTAGCGTAGACAGTTTGATAGCGGTCAGGATCATCTAATCGTTCTTTTATATATGGTGGTAAAGGCATTTCACCGAGTTCATTTAATCTTTCCTCAAGAATTCCCTCATAATGCAAACGCATGATACGTCCACCTTGATCCAATTCCTCTATACATTCAGCTATAATCTTACCCTCTCCGAAAGACAACTTATTCCCCACTTTAATTCGCTTTGCTGGTTTAAGTAAAACTTCCCAATCATTATTCTCAATTCGAGTAAGCATTAGCATTTCAACTTTTGCACCAGTCTCTTCTTTTAAACCAAATAATCGTGCAGGCATAACACGTGTATCATTTAAGACAAGTGTATCACCAGTTTCCAAGTAATTAATGACATCTTTAAAATGTTTATGTTCAATATTACCACTGTTTCTACCTAACACTAACAATCTACTTTGGTCTCTATCTTTTAAAGGGGTCTGAGCAATTAATGATTCAGGCAAGTCATAATCAAATTCCTCAACATTCATTTTTTATCCCTCATTTATTAAAATTTTTGAAATGTTCGTATGCAAATGCAGTAGCTTTTCTACCTCTAGGTGTACGTTCTATAAATCCTTTTTGAATTAAAAAAGGCTCGTAGACATCCTCAATTGTTATACGCTCCTCACCGATAGAAACAGCTATGGTATCAAGACCCACCGGACCACCATCATATTGATTAATGATGCATCTCATCATTTTATGATCAATGTAGTCTAAACCTTCTGCATCTACTTGAAGCAATTGTAAAGCTTGTTTAGTAGTCTCAATATAAATCTGTTCATCTTCATTGACTTGTTGAAAATCTCTAACGCGTTTCAATAAACGATTTGCGACTCGAGGCGTTCCTCGTGAACGTTTAGCTAACTCAGTTGCACTTTCATCATCAATTTTTGTGTTTAACACTTCTGCTGTTCGAATTATAATTTCTTTTAAATCATTCTCATTATAATATTCTAATCTCAAATGAACGCCAAATCTATCTCTTAGTGGACCAGTTAAGCTTCCAGCCCGTGTAGTCGCACCTACTAGCGTAAATGGAGGCAAATCTATTCTAATACTACGAGCCTCATCACCTTTTCCAATGATAATATCAATGAAGAAATCTTCCATCGCTGAATATAAAACTTCTTCAACTGTGCTGCTTAAACGATGAATTTCGTCAATGAATAGTACATCCCCAGGTTGCAAACCAGATAGTATTGCTGCTAAGTCACCTGGTCTATCTAATGATGGACCTGAGACAGTTCTTATATTAACGTTCATTTCATTAGCGATAATATTGGATAGTGTTGTTTTACCTAATCCTGGTGGTCCAAATAGAAGTACATGATCTAATGGCTCTTCACGTAGTTTAGCTGCTTTAATGAATACTTCTAAGTTGTTTTTTATTGATGATTGCCCAATATATTGTTTTAACATTGTTGGTCTAAGTGATAATTCAAAAGAAGTTTCTTCACTATGCAAAGCTTGATCAACCATTCTGTCATCCATAGTTTCTCCCCCCAGTTACATTAGTAGTTGTAAATAATATGATTTTTTTATAATTTAAGACACAAGTGTTTTTAGTCCTAGTTTTACTGCTTCATCAACAGAATCAAATGTTGATTTGTTGAGTACTTTTTCAACTTTAGAAATTTCTCGTTTTGAGTAACCTAAAGCCTCTAGGGCGAGTAATGCTTCTTTAACTAGGTTTTCGCTATTTGAATTTTCTTCATTCATACTTAAAAGTGTCTCAGTTGTTTCTCTTGTAATTTGAACTTTGCCTTTTAAATCTAGCACAATTTGACGTGCAGTTTTTTTACCAATACCTGGAAACTTAGTCAAATAAGCATCATTCTCATTTTCAATTGCCATTTTAACTTCATTTGGTGTACTAGTAGCTAAAATTGCTAATGCAGACTTTGGACCTATACCTGTAACTTTGATTAAACTTAAGAACATATCTTTTTCTTCTTCATTAATAAATCCATAAAGTAACTGAGCATCTTCTCTAACAATTAAAGATGTATAAATTACTAATTCTTTCTCCAAATATTTTTGAAATCGATAGGAATTTGGAGTCTGAATTTCATATCCAACCCCATTAATTGATTCAACAACTACATGCGTTGGAAATAATTGCGTCAATTTACCTCTAATATAAGCGTACATTCGTTACCTTCCTTACATACTCATACTTATTAATTCAACTTTAGAAACATGTTCAATATTTCTTAGTGCCTTTATAATTTCATCAATTGAAATGGTGGTATCTTTTGCGCTAAGTGATAATGTTATCGTAGCTTTCTCTTCCATTGGTACACTTTGATGTATAGTAAGAACAGATAATTGCAATTTAGAAACCGTATTAAGTACTTGTGCTAACATCCCTACAATATCATTAACATAAAGAATAAGCGTAAATTCACGATGATCTAACATTTTTTCATCTACAGGGAAGATTGTTTCTCTATATTTATAAAATGCACTACGTGAAAGATCAAATAATTTAACAGCTTCATAAATGGACAATTCCGGATTATTTTTTAAAGCATCTTTAATTTTTAATGTTTTTACCACTGATTCAGGCAAGACATCTTCACGTATCAAGTAAAACTTTTTATAATCATTGTTGTCCACTGTTAGCACTCCTATTCTACAAATTCAAATTCTCCACCTAAAATTCTAACGATGTCTCCATTACTACAGCCACGTTCTCTCAATGCATCATCAATACCCATTGAACGCATTTGTCTAGCAAACCTTCTTACTGCTGGGTCACTATTAAAGTCTGTCATTTTAAACATTCTCTCAATTGCATTACCACTTACTACATACGCACCATCGTCGTCTCTAGTGATAGTGAATTTATCTTGAGAAGGCGTGTGTTTATAAAGTACACGGTTAACACCTATTTCTTCATCGTTATCAACGCTAAAGTCAATATCTTTAACTTCATCTAATTTATCTGCTATAGCGTATAATAACTGTTCAATATTATCTCTTGTAATTGTAGAAACAGGAATAATCGTAACGCTATCATCTACTTGTTCCTTAAATAAAGTTAAATTATCTTGTGCATCGGGCATATCCATTTTATTAGCTACTACAATTTGAGGTCTATCCTCTAATCGTTGTTTATAATTTACTAATTCTTTATTTATAATTTGGTAATCATCAAATGGATCTCTACCTTCTGACCCACTCATATCTATCATATGAACAATCACTTTTGTACGTTCAACATGTCTTAAAAACTGATGTCCTAATCCAACACCATCTGAAGCGCCTTCAATTAAACCTGGTAAATCGGCCATAACAAAACTTCTATTGTCGGGTGTTGAAACGACACCTAAATTTGGCTTAATTGTAGTAAAATGATACGCACCAATCTTAGGTTTAGCTTTTGAAACTATTGACAATAATGTTGATTTACCAACACTAGGGAATCCAACTAATCCAACATCTGCTAATAATTTAAGCTCTAATGTTACATCTAATTCTTCACCTGGCTCACCATTTTCACTAAAGTCTGGTGCTGGGTTTCTAGGTGTAGCAAAACGAGAATTACCTCGTCCACCTCGTCCACCACGAGCTACGACAGCACGTTGGCCATCTTCAACAAGGTCAGCTAATACTTCATCAGTTTCCACACTTTTGATTATTGTACCAGGAGGTACTTTTAACACTAAATCGTCTGCACCTCTACCATGCATATTACTACTTTGCCCATTTTCGCCCTTTTTAGCTTTAAAATGACGTTGGTATCTAAAGTCTAATAATGTTCTTAATCCCTCATCTACTTCAAAAACAACTGATGCGCCCTTACCACCGTCGCCACCAGCTGGTCCTCCAAATGGTACATATTTCTCTCTTCTATAGGCAGTGATACCATTACCACCATCACCAGCTTTAAGAGATATTGTAACTTGATCGACAAACATATATCTCACCTCTTTTACGATTTGTTCTTTAATGACAACATTATATCATTATCCATTAAAGCATGAAAAATTAACACTATAAAGTTACACTTTTGTATTAAAACAAAATAAAACACCAGAAGCATTCACTTCTGGTGTTAACTAGACAAAAATTATTCAGCTACTGCGTATACAGAAACTTGTTTTTTGTCGCGACCTTTACGTTCGAAACGAACAACGCCGTCGATTTTAGCGAATAATGTATCATCGCCACCACGACCTACATTTTCACCAGGATAAATTTTTGTACCACGTTGACGGTATAAAATAGAACCGCCTGTAACGTATTGACCATCAGCACGTTTAGCACCTAAACGTTTTGATTCTGAGTCACGACCGTTTTTAGTAGAACTTACCCCTTTTTTAGATGCGAAGAACTGTAAGTTTAATTTTAACATCGGGATACACCTCACTTGTAATTTAATCTGATATTTTCATTATATTCATCTTCAATCGTTTGTAAAGAAACTAACATTGCTTGAAGAATTAATTGCGCTTGTTCATTGTTTGTATCTACACTTCTAATATGAAAATGACCTCCATCATCCTCATAGTCAATGTCTGGTTTCTCAGAAGTTAAACCTAGAATTGCATTAACGCTTCCAAATAAAACCGCTGAAGCACCTGCACAAACAATGTCATGTCCATATTCACCATGATTAGCATGACCATCCATAATAACGTCTGTTACTTTTCCACTATCATTAATAGTGATGTCAATTGTAATCATAAATTAAGCCTTGATTTTATCAATAGTTAATTTAGTATATGGTTGACGATGGCCTTTTTTACGTTTAGAGTCTTTACGACGTTTATACGTAAATACAGTGATTTTTTTACCGCGACCCTGTTTGTTAACTGTAGCAGTAACAGTAGCACCTTCAACAGTTGGGGCACCAACTTTAACTGAATCGCCACCTACAAATAATACTTTATCAAATGTGAATGAGTCACCTTCATTAACATCTAATTTTTCAACGAAGATTTCTTGACCTTCTTCTACTTTAATTTGTTTACCGCCTGTTTCGATAATAGCAAACATACTTTGCACCTCCTATATTAATAAGTCACGCCATATATAGGTGACATAAAAAAATGTTCTTAAACCTATATTTGAGCGGTTGTATGTAGCTATAAAACTACTCAACTATTGCATCTTACCATTACTAAATACCGGTGTCAATCTTGTATATGAGTTTTTTTCATAAATTTTATAAAAGCTGGGAAAAGTATAATAAGTAAAATGACATTTAATATAATAGTTGGAATCATTCTTAATAAAGTGAAATTGATTATATCAATATTAGCGAATCCAATCACACCATAAATAATTGCTACGTAAATTTCGAAAACAATAATACTAATAATACTCAAAATATAAATCATTGTATAGTCTCGATAAAAAACTTTGAGAAATTTATCAAATATAACGACAAGTGCTAAGTAACCAAACATATATAATCCATAGACACTGCCGACATATATATCAGTTACGATTCCAAACAGAATTGCGAATATTAATCCGATTCCAAAGCCACGATAAATCGTTATCAACAATATATACAACAAAATTAAATGAGGAATAAAATTAAACTCGAAATGACCAAAATGCATTGGGATTAGAAGTCCAATGATACTGTCAATGTAAAACAGTACTACACCAACGATTAAGTACAAAAATACTCTCATCAATTGTCCCTGCTTTCATCGGAAGCATTGTCAGGATCTTTTTTGGCGATATATATATGGCTAATATCGGATAAATTAGCGCCTGTTTTAACTCTAACTTCTTTTGCTAATCCGTACTCATCATTTTCAACTTTGGTCACTTCACCTATGTATAAATCACTTGGTAATTGATCGGCTAACCCACTAGTTACGACCTTATCGCCTTTTGAAATCTTATTTTTATTATTGATATTGCCAATGATTAGTTCTTGATTCTTTTTATCATAGTGATCGATTAAACCAAATACATTTTTAGAATCGTGTTGAATGTTAACAGACAATTTACCTGTTCTAGTGTTAGTAGATAATAAGTCTACTTGTGCTGAAAATTGGTTAACTTTCGTAACTCTTCCAACTAAACCTTCAGCTGTCATTACAGCCATATTTGATTTAACACCGTCTTTATTTCCTTTATCAATGATTACTGTATTCATCCATTGATCAGCATTTCTAGCGATTACAGCACCAGAAATTGGATCATATTTAGAAATATCAGTCATATCTAATTCTTTTTTTAAATCTTTATTTTCCGCTTCTAACTTTTCATTTTTAGACTCTAGTTGTTTTATTTTCTTGTTGTCAGTTGTTTTATTTGAGCTAAAAAGATTATTTATCGCTCCAGTAACAAAATTGACAGGATAGCTCACGACTCTTTGCCCAAGAGAAACAGAATCCCCCACATATTGTTCAGGAGGTGATTGTGTATGTGACCTTAAGGACAAACCAATCAGTGCAATAAAAATTATAACAGCACAAAAAACAACAATTAATTTGTTATTTTTAAAAAACTTTTGCACTCATAACACCTCTACAAATTCTAATTTAAATCATCCTTTATTATTTTATATTACTCGTTGTTTGAAATAAAGCACTAAGTTCATTCTATATCAACATCTTTGAATAAAAAAGAGATTAGATAGCACGACTATTTCGCAATGCGTAAAATAGTTAGTGGTACCTAATCTTAATAAACTCAGTATGAACTCAATTTAGTTATTTATCTTTATCCTTTTTATCATCGTCACTATAAAGTTTTTCATCTTTTCTCCATTTAGCGAAAAGATTTTGTGCTTTAGCTTGTTCATTTGCTTGTTTTTCTTTAGATTGTTCAGACATGTATCACACCAACCTTTGAAATATAGTTTATAACTTAACCATAACGTAGAAAATAAACTAGTTCAATTATGAAAACTTAATTAATATGCATCAAAAGGCTTTAATTCAATATATTGACCAAGTGCATTCAAATCTTGTTCCATTTCTATTTCAGTTCGATATACTTTTATCTGATCACTACCAAATTTATAAATAATGAATTCGTCATTACGTTGTCCAGCAATGTAATTTTCATTATATCCCATTCTTCCTAAGCCTGATACCGCCATAAACTCTTTCTTATCTATGTATTTAAATACATTTCTTGTTTGACTTGCCGGGATATTTTGTAAAATATCATTATCCTCAAGCACATAACGCTTACCATTTGTTGATATGTTATGAGGACGATCTAAATTGTTTGGTAAGTTATTCAACTGCTCATTGTTTATAGAATGATTTATCGGATTCCAATCTTGATCTCTTAGAAATGGTGCATATTTTAATGCAAAATATATAATACAAATAATAGCTATAACTGCAATGGTATTTTTTATAATACTAAGAAAAAACCGCATTAAATACCCTCCAATAGTAATCTTTATTATTATAATAGAACAATATAATATCAACATCAGTCTTTAGCATGATAATGGTATGTACTAAAGTATGATTCCAAATTAATCATGGATGCTTTATAATAAGATTATATTATCGTTTATGGATATTCATGAGGAGTGTTGATAATGAGTATTGTGAGTATCATTTTAATTGCATTACTTGTGATATTGTTATTTAGAGTTGGGTTTGCAATTCTTAGATTTATAATATCTGCAGCCTTAATATTATTAGGATTATATTTAGGATATCAAGGCATACTTTGGATTATGGAAAATTTCCAAGTACTATCAGCCTATATTCAATAAATTATTAAACTAGCCATGTCTCAATTTTGTAGGATTGATATTGCAATGGCTAGTTTTATTTTTTAAATGTATGTGTCAGATAGTTAAATAATTTATATACACCTGATAATAATAGTCCCCATATTACCCCTGTAATTAACGAGGCAAAAATTAATGATGCTATATTAATATTTTGACCGCTAATTAGTACACCTATCACAGTAAATATGACAATTCCTATCATAGATAAAACAATTGTCGTGAACATTTCCTTGAGTCCAATCGTATGTTCTTTGATTGTCAGTCTAAGAACATAAACTACTGGTATCAAAATCCCTATTATTAAAAATAATGTCATAATGCACCTCTATAAAATTTTTCAACCATAATTATACAGGATTACTAATATTTTAAACAAATGATACCATTAATTTCTCAAGTCAAAGTAACCTTCTTCTACTAAACTAGCATATTTTTGATCACCAATAATTATATGATCAAGGACTTGAATTCCTAGTAATTCACCACATTCCTTTAACCTAATTGTTGTTTCTATATCTTCTTTAGAAGGTGTGACATCGCCAGAAGGATGATTATGCAAAACTATAATCGCATTACTAGATGCTCTAATAGCTGCTTTGAAAACTTCGCGTGGATGTATTACTGAAGAATTCAATGTCCCTTTGTAAATCGTTTCTTCTTTTATCACAATATTTTTAGAGTTTAATAGAAGTACTACAAAATGTTCTTGAGTCAAATCTTTCATTTTTGACATCATAATATTAGATACATCACTTGGTGATGTTATTTTAATTTTTTCATTAAAATCTCTAGCATACATTCTTTCACCTAATTCAAAAGCAGCTTTAAGGATGACTGCTTTATAGAGTCCAATTCCTTTAATTGTTGTTAAATCATTAATTGATAAATGTTTTAGTTCTTTCAAACCATTAAAGCTAATCAGTAATTCATTAGCAATATCTAAACTTGAAAATCCGTGTCTTCCTGTATTTATAAGAATTGCTAATAACTCACTATTGGATAAACTTTTTGCTCCATTGTGAATAAGACGCTCTCTAGGTAATTCAGACTTTGCCATACTTTTAATTCTCAAACTAGATCAACCTTTCTAAATGTATAATAGCGTGTTCTGGTATAAATAATTTGTCATTATAAAACCAATAAACATGAATGGTACAAATGGAATATAAGTTTGCTGTTTCATTATTAATAAAATTGAAGAAACTATAATAGCGATTAAAAGCGTATAAAGGAGAAATATCAAATAAAAGTGATATGGAAAAAAACAAGATAAGATACTTAAAAGTAATATATCACCATATCCTATTTGTCTTGGAAAAAGAAAATAGTATAGATGAAATATTAAAGTGAAGAATATAAAGGTTGAAAAATAAATCATCGTGATTTTTGCACATACAATAGTATATAGAATTATCATGACTATATTAATTGTTAATGTTTGAAGGTCATATAATGCCATTGTAAGAAGGAATAAATAAGTAGTAATAAACAGAGAGAAGTGTACATTAGTATCAAAATTAATTATTAAAGGGATAATTAAGAAGGCAAAGCATTCTCCAAAAATATAATGACGTTTTAACTTTTGATTACAACAATGAGATTTTCCTTTTAAAATAAAAAAGCTAAATATAGGTACTAATTCGAACCAACCTAATTTACGACCGCAATGATCACACTTGGAACGCCTAACCAGATAATTCAAATTCAAACTGTTAGTATTGGTAAGATGGTATAAAAAACTAAACAAAACACTACAAACATAAGATATTAAAAACACTAGCATCACCTAAATTAATTATAACTATTTAATCTTGAAAGTAAATGAGTTGTATCATTTATTTTATAAATAAATAATAGTATTTAATAAAAATGTTAATCTCATTATCAATAACTAAAATTTAGTGATAAACAAATATCCCCGAGTCACATAGGTATAAAGTTAGCCTAAATGACTTGAGGATATACTATTTCAAATTTAAAATTCAGTTTTACTTTTTACTTCACTTATAAAATATAAACTACCTGTAATTAATAACCCATTGCCATCATAATTGTTTATAAAAGAAACATAATCATCAATAAATTCAATATGCTCTAAATTTACTTGTTCTGACAACTCATCTTTAGTCAATGCTTTAGGGAAGTCGAATTCAGTGAAATATAGGTGATTTGAGATTTCTTCTAGTTTATTAAGCATGCCATGCACTGGTTTACCTTTTATCGCCGAGAAAAGAACGTCCATTTTTTCGTTATCGTAATAATTCTTAATCGTATCAATTAAAGCTTCAATACTTTCGTTATTGTGGGCTCCATCTATAATGATTAATGGATTCTCTTTTACTTGTTCAATACGACCAGTCCAACTAACACTCTCAATAGCATCAATCATCTTATTAAAATCTAACGTAATAATTTCTTGTTCATATAGCTCAATCAATGCAGTAATTGCAAGCGCTGCATTTTCTTTTTGATGTTCACCAAGCATGTTTAAAATAATTGTTTCTAGCTCATAGTCCTTATAACGATAAGTAAATTCATCGCCTTGTGAAACAACCACAATCTCACGGTCTAATTCAATTGGTTTAGCCTCACTACTTTCAGCTAGGTCTCTAATATATTTTAATGCTTCCTCGTTTTTAACAGCATAAATCACAGGTATATTAGGTTTAATAATGGCACCTTTGTCTTTTGCAATATCTAAATAAGTGTTACCTAAAATATCAGTATGATCTAATCCAATACTTGTAAGTACTGAGAGAATTGGGTTAAACACATTAGTGGAGTCATTTTTTATACCTAACCCCGCTTCAACTACAACAAAATCAACTGGGTGAATTTGTCCAAAGTATACAAACATCATTGTTGTAATGATTTCAAACTCAGTAGCACCACCTAGTTCAGTTTCCTGCTCTAAGACTTCACTAATTGGTTTAACTATTTCGACTAATTCAACAATCTCGTCATTTGTAATTGGAAGTCCATTTAGACTAATTCTTTCATTAAAAGTTTCAATAAATGGAGAAGTAAACGTTCCTACCTCATAACCATTTTCCACTAAAGCGGCTCTAATATAAGCTACAGTTGAGCCTTTACCATTTGTACCACCAACATGTATGCCTCTAATATTTAATTGAGGGTTATTCAAACGATCTAGCATCCACTCCATACGTTTTACACCAGGTTTGATACCAAATTTAGTTCTCTCATGTATCCAATACAAACTCTCTAGGTAATTCATTGGCGATTCTCCTATGCTTTTAATTGTTCAATTCTGTTTTTCACACCATCATATTTTTCTTGATAACGTTGTTGTTTTTCTTTTTCTTCGTTGATAACTTTTTCAGGCGCTTTATTAACAAAATTTTCATTAGATAATTTTTTATCAACACGATCAAGTTCTTTTTGTAATTTATCTAATTCTTTTTCTAAGCGTGCAATTTCTTTATCCATATCAATTAAACCTTCTAAAGGTAATACAACTTTACCAGCGATTACCACTGCAGTCATTGCTTTTTCAGGAATATCAATATGTGTATCAATCGTTAATTCACTAGGATTACAGAATTTATGAATATAATCTTCATTTTCAATTAGTGTTGCTTTAATATTTTCATCTTTGGCTTGAATGTAAATAGGTATAGCTTTAGAAAGTGGCGTATTTACTTCAACACGAGATTGTCTTACAGATTTGATAATTTCAACTAATTGTTGCATCGTTTGCTTACTTTCTTCAAATACAAGCTCTTCCCTAACCGTTGGCCATGATGCTTTTACAATTGTTTCTCCTTCATGTGGAAGACTTTGCCATATCTTCTCAGTAACAAAAGGCATAAATGGATGTAACATTCTCATAATTTGATCTAGTGTATAACTTAAAACAGAACGTGTCGTTTGTTTTTGTGCTTCATCTTCACCGTTCATTGGTATTTTACTCATTTCAATATACCAATCACAGAACTCGTCCCAAATGAAATTATATAGCGCACGACCAACTTCACCAAACTCATACTTTTCACTTAAATTAGTAACTGTTTCAATCGTCTCATTCAAACGAGTTAAAATCCATTTATCCGCTAAAGAAAGGTTTCCAGTTAAATCGATATCCTCAAATTTAAATTCATCACCTATATTCATTAAGCTAAAACGCGCACCGTTCCATATTTTATTAATGAAATTCCAAACAGACTCTACTTTCTCAGTAGAATAACGTAAGTCATGACCAGGTGATGATCCTGTTGCCAAGAAATATCTTAAGCTATCTGCTCCATATTCTTCAATTACATCCATAGGATCTACACCATTACCTAAAGATTTACTCATTTTCCGACCGTCTTCAGCTCGAACTAAACCATGAAGTAAAACATCATTGAATGGTCTTCTGTCAGTGAATTCAAGACCTTGGAATATCATTCTTGCAACCCAGAAGAAAATAATGTCATATCCAGTAACAAGTGCATTAGTTGGATAGTAACGTTTAAAATCATCTGCATCAATATTCGGCCAACCTAAAGTTGAAAATGGCCACAATGCACTAGAGAACCAAGTATCTAGAACATCTTCATCTTGCACCCAATTATCAATATCTTTAGGCGCTTCTTCACCAACATAAATTTCACCAGTTTCTTTATGGTACCAAGCAGGTATTTGATGACCCCACCATAATTGTCTAGAAATTGTCCAGTCTCTAATTTCTTCCATCCAACGATTGAAAGTGTTCTCAAAACGTGGTGGATAAAAATCGATGCGATCATCTGTTTTTTGATTATCAAGTGAACGTTGCGCTAACGGTTTCATTTTTACAAACCATTGCGTTGATAAGTATGGTTCAACAACAGCACCTGAGCGTTCAGAATGACCAACTGAATGAACATGTTCTTCAATCTTAATGACTAGATCTTGCGCTTTTAAATCTTCA
Organism: Staphylococcus sp. HMSC14D10; assembly: GCF_001808125.1. Taxonomy (NCBI): domain Bacteria; kingdom Bacillati; phylum Bacillota; class Bacilli; order Caryophanales; family Staphylococcaceae; genus Staphylococcus; species Staphylococcus sp. HMSC14D10. The sequence continues at coordinate 95,050 of NZ_KV792248.1, forward strand.
ACTAATTGTTTACGACATTCAAATCGATCTAATCCAGCATATTTATCAGCTTTATCGTTCATTTTACCATTTTCATCCATGACAATAATGTTCTCTAAACTATGTCGTTGACCAATCTCAAAATCATTTGGATCATGTGCAGGCGTTACCTTCATAGCACCACTACCAAAATCAATATCAACATACTCATCAGCTAATATCGGTAACTCTCGACCAACAATTGGTAATATAACTTTCTTACCAATTACATCTTTGTAGCGATCATCATTAGGATTAACAACTATGGCAGTATCTCCTAACATTGTCTCAGGTCTTGTTGTCGCAATTTCAATATAGCCATCACCATCAGCGTAAGGATATTTAAAATGATAGAAATGACCTTGCACATCCTCATGAATTACTTCAATATCTGATAAAGCCGTTCTAGCTTCAGGATCCCAGTTAATAATACGTTCACCACGATAAATTATGCCTTTATTGTATAAGTCAACGAAGACTTTTCTTACTGCCTTACTTAACCCATCATCTAGAGTAAAACGCTCTCTGCTATAATCTAGCCCCAAACCTAATTTAGCCCATTGTTGGCGTATAAATGACGCATATTCTTCTTTCCATGACCAAGCGTGTTCTAGGAACTTCTCGCGTCCGATATCATGACGAGAAATACCTTGTTCTTTTAATTTAGCATCTACCTTTGCTTGAGTAGCAATACCTGCATGGTCCATACCAGGTAGATATAGTGTGTCATACCCTTGCATACGTTTCATACGCGTAATAATATCTTGTAAAGTTGTATCCCATGCATGTCCAAGGTGTAATTTTCCTGTCACATTGGGTGGTGGAATTACAATTGTATATGTCTCTTTTGACTTGTCTTCTGAGGGTTTGAAATAATCATTCTTTACCCATTCTTCATAACGCCCAGCCTCAACTTCGCGTGGATTATACTTAGGCTCCATATTCATCGATTAAAACCTCCTAATAATTAAAAAAACATCCTCCTAAATAATATAGGACGGATGTTCCGTGGTACCACCTAAATTCAAGTATAAATTAATATACTTGCACTTAATTTGATTAACGCTCAAACACGCTTTTATCTACTAATTAATGGTTCAATAAAAGTTCAAGTGGGCTACCTTCAGATTGAATGTTATACATATTTACACCAACCATATGCTCTCTGTGCTATCATTCAAACTTACTCTTCCCAATAATATATTTCATTACTTAATTATAGTATAATGGAAATCGTGATAAGTCAATCTCTTGGAGGTATATTTATGAATGAATGTGCATTTAGCACAAAAGACCCGACTTACTTAGATTATCATGACAATGTTTGGGGTCAACCTATATATGATAGCAAAGCCCTATTTAAACTAATGGCTTTAGAATCTCAACATGCTGGATTATCTTGGCTAACCATTTTAAAAAAGAAACAATCTTACGAACAGGCATTTTACAACTTTGAGCCAAGCAAAATTGCTCAGATGTCTACGAAAGATATAGATGATTTAATGGAATTTCCTAACATTGTTCATAATCGTAAAAAGTTAGAAGCGATTGTATCACAAGCACAAGGTTATTTTGAAATAGAAAAGGACTTTGGTAGTTTTAGTAATTTCCTTTGGTCATATGTTAATCATCAACCTATAGATTTGAACTATACAACTGCCTCAGAAAGAATTACAGTTGACGATCGTGCTAAACAATTATCTAAAGACTTAAAAAAATATGGTTTTAAATTTTTAGGACCAGTAACTGTTTTTTCATTTTTAGAAGCGGCAGGTCTATATGATGCCCATTTGAAAGGATGCCCATCTAAACCTTCTTAAAATTAATATAGATTGTGTCATAGAGTGCAATTTAAGAAATGAGTCGAATAGTTATTGTAAGTAGAAGGTTTTATCAATCCTCTCTTATTTCAAGTATACTAACGCTTAAACTTTACATGACACAACCTATCTTTTTTGATGAAATTTTGATATACCACCACGTAAGAAAAAGCCAATGACAGGCGCTACTACAAATAAAATAAAAAAGATTCTAAATATGTGGAAACTAGAAATCATAGCCACATCTGCCCCAGTTGCCATAGCAACTAAAACAATTTGACTCATACCTCCTGGCGCTCCGCCTAAAAACAACTCATTAATATTATTATTTGTAAATATGTGCACAATATATACCATGATAAATGATCCAATAATTAGAAAGACATTTTGATAAATGATTGCAACGGCAATTCGACCTTTTAAATCGGAAAGTAAATTGGCAATCTGCAATCCAATTCTAATCATATAAATCACTTGTGCAGTAGCAAGAATATAATTATCTAATGTAAATGTGTGATGTGTAGTTAAATTCCATATTACTAACACGACAATAGGGGCCAATAATTGCTTAGTAGGAAAATTAATTTTAGCCATAAGGCTATAAATGATTGCAATACAACACATTAATATTATTATTTGTGATAAGTTTAGTACTTCCGTTAATGGAGGTGATTTAATAGAAGTTGTTTCATTTCCACCATCACTACTAAAGAAATAAGAAATTAAGGGTACTAATATCACGACGAATATAACGCGAGACGTTTGAGTTAAACTCACTACGAGAATATTTGCCTTTTTATTTTCCTCTGCCATAATTAGCATTTGACTTAAAGCACCTGGAATGACACTTAATATAGCTGTCTCAGTGTTTACTCTTGCTATTTTTTTGAAAAAGAAGGCGATCAATAGAGATAAAACTAATAGTAATAGTGTAATAACAACAATTATCAACCAATCATTTTTAATATCATGCAACACTTCAGACGTAAATGTTAATCCAATTTGCACCCCTAATAGAATCAATCCAATTTGACTAAGCCAGAATGGCCATTTAACCTCTAATTTAAATACTTTAATGACGATTATCGATGCAATAATCGGACCGAACATAAATGGTAAAAGAACGTGCGCAACATGTAATAACAAACTTATAACAATAGCAGTCACTAATAGAATAAAGTTATTGGTCCATACATTTTTCATTATGTAGCCACTTCTTTCATTAAAAATGAGGTTAAGACGTCATCTAGTTGAAAGTCCTAACCTCATTTTATTTCATAACATTATACAATACGACTTAAAGCAGTATCAAATGCTTGGATTGTTTTTTCAATGTCTTCTTTACTATGTGCTGTAGATAAGAATGTTCCCTCAAATTGAGAAGGTGGTAGGAATACACCTTCTTTAGCCATTTCACGATACATTTGACTGAACAATTCTAAATTACTTTTATTTGCTTCTTCAAAGTTAGTTACTGGTCCTTCATTTAAGAAATATCCAATCATAGAACCAGCTCGATTAATAGTAATTGGGACATTATGTTTGCTAAATACTTTTTTTAGTCCTTCTTCTAAGATATCACCTAATTCTTGGAAATACTCATAAGATTCAGGTGTTAATTGACTTAGAGTTTCGTAACCACTCGTCATTGCTAATGGGTTCCCGGATAATGTTCCAGCTTGATAAATATTTCCAACTGGAGCAACTTTGTCCATAATCTCTTTTCTACCGCCAAACGCACCTACTGGTAATCCACCACCAATAACTTTACCTAAACATGTAAGATCTGGTGTTACACCAAAGTAACCTTGCGCACAATTGTACCCTACTCGGAAACCTGTCATTACTTCATCAAATATTAATAGCGCCCCATAGTCATTTGTAATCTCACGTAACCCTTGTAGGAATCCATCTTTAGGAGGTACAACGCCCATATTACCAGCAACTGGTTCTACGATAATTCCAGCGATATCATCTCCATAATTTTCGAAAGCAATTTTAATTGCTTCTAAATCATTATACGGAACTGTAATCGTATTCTTAGCAGTACCTTCTGGGACACCAGGTGAGTCTGGTAATCCTAGTGTTGCAACACCAGAACCCGCTTTAATTAATAAAGAATCACTATGACCGTGATAGCATCCTTCAAATTTAATAATCTTATTTCTTCCAGTATAACCACGAGCCAATCTTAACGCTGCTAACGTTGCCTCAGTTCCTGATGAAACCATACGCACTTTTTCAATTGATGGTACGCGTTCGATTACTAATTCTGCAAGTTTGTTTTCTTCTAAGGTAGATGCTCCGAAGCTTGTTCCTCTATTAACAGCCTCATGTAGTTTTTTTATAACTTGTTCGTTTTTATGACCTAGAATTAAAGGTCCCCAGCTTAATACATAGTCAATATACTCGTTACCATCGATATCATAAATTCTTGATCCTTTTGCATGATCCATAAAAATCGCTGGTGTATCTACTGATTTAAATGCTCTTACAGGACTATTAACGCCACCTGGCATTAAATTTTCAGCAATTTTCATCGCTTCAATCGATTTCTCGTAACCCATATCAAAATCCTCCTAAAATTAATTATTTATCTAAGTAATGGCAAATATCTTTCGCAAAGTAAGTAATAATCATATCTGCACCTGCACGTTTCATTGAAACCATTTGTTCCATAACAACACGTTCTTCATCTATCCAACCATTTTGTGCTGCTGCTTTTGTCATTGCATACTCACCACTTACGTTATAAGCAATAACAGGAATATTTGTATTGTTTTTAACGTCTCTTACAATATCTAAATAACTTAGCGCAGGTTTTACTATCATCATATCAGCGCCCTCTTTTAAGTCACTTTCAAGTTCACGAAATGCTTCTAAGCGATTCGCTGGGTCCATTTGGTAAGTCTTTCTGTCACCAAAAGAAGGTGCAGAATCAGCCGCATCTCTAAATGGACCAAAGAAACTTGATGCATATTTGATACCATAACTCATAATTGGAATATTGTAATAGCCGGCATTATCTAGACCTTTACGAATTTCTGCAACAAAACCGTCCATCATATTACTTGGTGCGATAATGTCTGCTCCCGCTTCAACTTGTGAGATAGCTGTTTTAACAAGTAAAGGTAATGATTTATCATTATCTACATCATGAGTGTGATCATCAATAACACCACAATGTCCATGATCTGTATATTCACATAAACATGTATCTGCTACAATTAATAAATCTTTATGCAATTCTTTAGCCTTTCTTGTTGCTTCTTGGATAATACCATTATGATCATATGCACCAGAACCTACGTCATCTTTAGAATTTGGTACACCAAAGAACATGATTGCTCTAATTCCTAGTTCATAAGCCTCATTTATTTCATCATCTAATAAATTCAAGCTAATTTGGTAAACGCCTGGAAGTGATTTAATCTCACTTTTTACATTATCTTTTTCAACTACGAATATTGGATAAATTAAATCTTCTTTTCTAACATGGTTTTCTCTAACTAAATTACGCATTGACTCTGATGAGCGTAATCGTCTATGTCTATCAAATTTCATTATTATACCAACTTTCAATAATTTTATTTATAAGTGATTCCGAAGTTTGTTTATTAGCTATTAATGGGTTGAGACCGTTCTTTCGTAATGTGTTTGCAGTTTGGGCCCCAATAGCAACATACTTATCAAAACCACAAGGAACGTCATGCCTTATATACGCTTTTACTGCAGAAGAACTTGAAAATGTTACCGCATGAACTTTATGATGTTCTATCAATTGAATGACTTCTCTAATATTCCTATCATTAGGAATAGGTTTATATAAATCGATTTTAGTCACTATATTATTTTGTGCTAATGTATGTTGGAGTTTTGGACGCGCTTCAGCACTACTTGGTATGAGAATGCTTTGTTGATTCTTTTTAAACTGATTCAAAAATCCTTCTTGAGAGTAGTCATTAGGTATAAAATCAACATTAATTTTAAGCGCTTCACAAAGTTCGGCAGTTTTCTTTCCAATGACAGCTACATATTTAACATCTAATTGATTTAAATATTTATAAAATATGCGAACCGCATTTTTAGAAGAAAAAATAATCCAGTCATATTTATGATGCAAAACTTGAGTATCAAATTCAAGTGATTGAATTTCTATAAATGGCTTATGCATTATTTCCACTAAATCACTATTAAATTCACTCGATTGCGTCATAGCTACAACTGGTTTCATATTTCATTACACCTCAACAATATGGTTTAATGCGCTTGTTCTTCATTTAGTTTTTTGATTATTTCATAGGCACCCTGCTCTTTTAAAACACGGCTGACTGTTTCACCTAAATCAACAGGATTTTTACCAACTTCTGTGTGCTCATATCTCTTTGTACCGTCTGGAGTCATAATTAACCCAGTAAATTCAATTTCACCATTCTCCTTATTAGTTGCATACCCTCCAATAGGTACTTGACAACTACCATCCATAGCTGAAAGGAATGTTCTTTCAGCTATAACACAATTCGCTACTGCTTGATTATGAACTTTACTTAATAATTCCAATAGTTCGACATCATCACTACGACACTCTATACCTAATGCACCTTGTCCAATAGCTGGTAATAAAATATCTTTGTCCAGATATGTCGTTACAATATCATCTGACCAACCCATACGTCTAAGTCCTGCAGCAGCTAAAATAATTGCATCATAATCTTCTGTTTCTAATTTTTTAAGTCGAGTGTCAATATTTCCTCTTATCCATTTAATTTCTAAGTTTGGATATTTAGATAAAATTTGAGCACCACGTCTTAATGAACTCGTACCAATAATACTACCATCCGGTAATTCATTTAAAGGTATATGATTATTAGAAATATAAGCATCAAATGGAACTTCTCTATCAGGTATGCAACCTATTGTTAAACCTTCAGGAATGATACTTGGTACATCTTTAAGTGAGTGTATTGCCATGTCAATTTCTTTGTCAAAAAGTTCTTGTTGGATTTCTTTAACAAATAGTCCTTTACCGCCCACTTTAGATAATTGTTTATTTACGATGCGGTCACCTTTAGTGACAATCTCCTTAATTTCTATTTCAAGGGTTGGATCCACCGCTTTTAACTTATCTATAAATTGTTGACTCTGAGTTAAGGCAAGCTTACTTCTACGTGAGCCTACAACCAATTTGCGCATAATTGTTGCCTCCTAATGACATTTGAAATTTTAAGTGAAATGTGTTGTGAAAAATAGATTAATCATGCATAAGCAAAATAACATAATATTAAAGTAAATTAAATAAATTGTTTTAAACCATCGATTAATACGACTTAGTAGATAAATAGCGTAAAAAATTGTAATAATAGAAGATAGTACTACTTTAGGGTCAGCAAAAATACTATGTCCAATTGCATAGACACCCCACTGTGCGCCTAAAATAATACTCAAAATTAAAATAATGAAACCACTTAAAGATGAATAAAACACAACCGTTTCAAGTGTGGCTACGCTACCAATTCTAAAGTATTTTTGATCAAAATTCTTTTCCCTTAAATTGCGGTATTGAATAATATAAAGTAATGAATTTACAAAAGCTAATGCAAAAAGAGCATAACTTAATACCGCTAAGCCTATATGCACTAATAACAATTCATTTATAACTGTAATACGTTGCACATTTGTTGAGTAATGTTCAGGTTGAAAAGTATTCATCATCAATAATATAAATCCAATAACATTGAGAAAGAATACTGAAAAACTTAATACTTTAACTACATTTAAAACCAGTGCTATACATATAATTATCCATGATAAAAAGAAAAATACATCAAATAATGAACTCACCGGAATTTGATTATGCGAAGTGATATAAACAGACAAAGAGATTGTTTGCAATATCCAAACAATCCCTAATGTATAAATTCCTAATTCTCTAATTTTATGACTCTTTTTAACGAAATCTATAAAATAACAGAGAATACTAATTAAATATATAATTAATATTATTTCATGAAATCTAATAAACAGGGTCTCTTGCATATTATCACCATATTAATATGCTTATTCAAAACTAAAGATGTGACGGATAGAAACTTCTTTTTCTTTTTGTGCTTTACGAGCTTTAATATCCTCGTAAGGGTCTGCAGCATCAATATCAAATATGTTTTGAAATAGCTCTAATTTTTCATTACTTCTCTTATCATTACTCAATTCTTTGGCCTGTTTTATTGGATCTTTCAACATTTGATTAATAATACTTTTAGTATGTTTCGAAATGATTGTACGTTCTCTATCACTAAGATCAGGTAGCTTTCTATCAATACTATCCATTGTTTCTGACTGGATTGTCATTGCTTTTTCACGCAATGCTCTAATTACAGGTACAACACCTAACATATTTACCCAATCATTATGAGCCTGGACTTCATCAGGAATCTGACTTGCTATAAAGTCAGCTGCCATCTGACGTTCTCGCAAGTTAGCATCAACTAAACCTTTAAGATCATCAACGTCATAGCTGAAAATATTTTCGCTGATATTAACATTTGGTTCGATATCTCTAGGAACCGCAATGTCTATTAACAATAATGAAGAAGCTTTTCTATTAAGATTGACCGACTCAATCATAGATTTTGTAACAATAAAATCTGGCGAACTTGTTGAACTGATAACAATATCAGCATTAGTCAAAAGAGTTGGTAATGACTCAAGTTTATTATAATTTACGTCGTGCTTCGTTGCTAATTTATACGCATTAGTTTCAGTTCTATTAACGACAGTAATATCATCAATGCCACAACCTAATAAATTTAAGAGTGATAATTCACTCATTTCCCCTGCACCTATAATAATAGCTCGTTTACCTTTTAGTTTACCAAATACCTTTTTAGCTAATTCAACTGCTGCATATGAAACACTCACAGCATTATCTGCTATGTCAGTCTCATTATGAGCTTTTTTAGCGAAAGTAATAGCCTGTTTAAATAAATGATTAAAAATTGTACCAGTTGTTTGAATGTCTTGAGCTAAAAAGAATGCATCTCTCATTTGTCCAAGAATTTGAGTTTCACCTAATACAATTGAATCTAAGCCAGAAGTGACTCGCAGTAAATGTTCAACTGCTTCGTCCCCCACTTTAACTTCTGACATATTTTTTATATCATCTACATCAAATCCAAATGAACGCGCTAAAAATCTTTGAATATAGTAACGACCTGTGTGAATTTGATCAACAATAGCATATACTTCAGTACGATTACATGTAGATAAAATGACGTTCTCTAAAATAGATTTAGTTTCGAACAAATCTTCATGGGCTAATCGCAAGGCATCATCTCTAAAAGCTACTTGCTCTCTAAGTGCTACATCAGCAGTGCGATGATTTATACTTATAGCAATAAAATGCATTTATAACGCCCTCCAAAAACTAACAATACTGATATTATAACACATTATTTAATGATTTTAAGTTGATTGCTCAAACAAATTAGAAAGATTCTAATTTGAAGTCAAAATTTTGACACTTATCCCATTAAAAAATCTAAACAGAAGTTTGACCCCTGCTTAGATTAAAATAATTATAAATAATCAGCAATTAAATCCCATATTTGTTGCTGCTTTGTATTTTGAATTGATGAGTAACTAATAATCGTATCATCTGGATCTAAATCTAAATTCTCTTTAATATTTTTAATATGCTTTTGAATCTTACCCTTTGCAATCTTGTCCTCTTTAGTACAAATAACTAGTGTAGGTATATCAAAATGTTTTAAGTAATTATACATTAAAACATCATCTTCAGTTGGATTGTGTCGTAAGTCAACTAGTTGAATGACTAGCTTTAAACTCTCTCTCTTAGTCAAATATTCTTCAATCATTTTACCAAATTTCTCGCGTTGTGATTTACTCACTTTTGCATAGCCATATCCAGGGACGTCGACAAATATTAATTGATCATCAATATTAAAGAAATTTAATGTTTGTGTTTTACCTGGTTGTTGCGACGTGCGAGCCATATTTTTTCTGCCAATCATACTATTAATGAAAGAAGATTTACCAACGTTTGAACGTCCACTTAATGCCACTTCAGATAAACCTGTATCAGGATATTGAGCCTCTTGTACAGCACTTATAATCAAATCAATGTTATTAGGATTAATATTCATAAATTATCCTCTCTTTTGTAATTAAATTTAACTGTTTCATTATAATATATATTTCATTATATCTAAATAAGCAATTTTTTAATTAAAAAAGGAGCAGAACAGAATTCAAATAGAATTCGATGTTCCACTCCAACTTTAATTGTTTATAGGATCTAAAAAACATTTCACTTGTTCGGCGCAATCTTTACAGAGCGTACTCAAACTTAAATAACTTATATTATGCTGATGTTTTACTATCATTCAATAAGTTACCTTCAGAATCGTATAATTCTGGGTCAACTTCATCATTAATTGTTTTATCAGTAATAACAACTTTAGTTACGTCTTCTGATGAAGGAACATCATACATAATATCGATTAATGCTTCTTCAATAATAGAACGTAATCCACGTGCTCCTGTTTTACGCTCAATAGCTTTCTCACTTACCGCAGCTAATGCTTCTTCGGTAAATTCTAACTCAACATTATCAAGTTCTAACATTTTAGTATATTGTTTTACTAAAGCGTTCTTAGGTTGCGTTAAAATGTTTTTAAGCGCTTCTACATCTAATGTTTCTAAGTTAGCAACTATTGGCACACGACCAATAAACTCAGGAATTAAACCATATGATTGTAAATCTTCTGGGCGAATTTGTTCTAACAATGCTTCCTCATCGTATTTATCCGCTTCATTACTTGCAAATCCAATCACTTTTTCTCCTAAGCGACGTTTAATTACTTCATCGATGCCATCAAAAGCACCACCTAGAATGAATAAGATATTTGTTGTATCAATTTGTATTAATTCTTGGTTGGGATGTTTACGTCCACCTTGTGGGGGCACACTTGCAGTCGTACCCTCTAAAATTTTAAGTAAGGCTTGTTGAACACCTTCACCAGATACATCACGCGTAATTGATGTGTTTTCAGATTTTCTGGCAATCTTATCAATTTCATCAACATAGATAATCCCTTTTTCAGCTTTATCAATATCGAAGTCAGCTGCTTGAATTAATCGTAGTAAAATATTTTCTACATCGTCACCAACGTAACCTGCTTCAGTTAAACTTGTAGCATCTGCAATAGCAAATGGAACGTTTAAAGTTTTAGCTAATGTTTGTGCTAATAATGTTTTACCGCTACCAGTTGGTCCTATTAAAGCAATATTACTTTTTTGTAATTCAACTTCATCTTCATTAGGTCCTAATTGTTGGATACGTTTATAGTGATTATATACGGCAACTGCTAAAGATTTTTTAGCTTTTTCTTGACCAATAACATATTCATTTAAATGATCCATAATTTCTTTCGGTGTAGGCAGTTCAGTAAACTCTTCAGAAGTCGTTTGAGCTAATTCTTCTTCTACAATTTCTGAACATAGTTCGATACACTCATTACAGATATATACGCCACTTCCTGCGACTAATTTCTTAACTTGGTCTTGGTCTTTACCACAGAAAGAACATTTTAAATTTTCTTCATCTTCATTGAATTTAAACATTCATTTACACCTCTATTCTTAAACGACTATACTAGATAGCATTCTACAATGCAAATTCATGGTTAACAACTAAAATGCTTAAAATATAGAGTAGCAGGTTACATATATTGATGCACCTGCTACTTTAAATTTTAATTATTAATTTAACAATGAATTATTATTTATCTTCTTTAGTAGATTCAACGTATTTAGCATTGTCTCTAAGTAAGTCAATTACTTTTTGGATACGTACATCATTTTTAATAATGTCAGTATTACCTAAAGTATTTTTAATATCTTCAACTGAGATATTAAATTGTTTACTCATTTTTTCTAATTCTTTTTCGATATCTTCATCATTTGCTTCAATATTTTCTTTATCGGCAATAGCTGAAAGTGTTAAGTTTGTTTTAATGCGTTGTTCTGCATCATCTTTCATTTGTTCTCTTAATTGAGATTCATCTTGACCTGAAATTTGGAAGTAAGTTTGTAAATCTAATCCTTGTTGTTGGATTCTTTGACCAAATTCTTGAACCATACGATCTAATTCAGTGTCAATCATTGCTTGAGGAATATCGATTGTAGCATTATCAGTTGCTTTATTAATTGCTTCTTCTTTTTCAACATTTTCAGCTTCCTCAGCTTTTTGTTCTGATAAACGTTTGCGTAAGTTTTCTTTGTACTCATCAACACTGTTAGCATCTGAGTCTAATTCATTTGCAATTTCATCATCTAATTCAGGTACTTCTTTATATTTAATTTCATTTACTTTAGTTTTGAAAGTAGCTTCTTTGCCAGCTAATTCTTCAGCATGATATTCTTCAGGGAAAGTTACAACTACATCTTTTTCTTCACCTGTTTTAACGCCTACTAATTGATCTTCAAATCCAGGAATAAATGAGCCTGAGCCAATTTCAAGATCATAACCATCTGCTTGTCCACCTTCAAATTGCTCACCATCAACATAGCCATCAAAGTCAATGTTTACTGTATCTCCATTTTCAACAGCACCATCTTCTTTAACTACCATATCAGCTAAGTGTCCAAGGCTGTGGTCAATTGCTTCTTGTAAATCTTCATCAGTTAATTCTGAATCTTGTTTTTCTATTTCTAAACCTTTGTAATCACCTAATTGAACTTCAGGTTCAACAGTTACAGTAGCTTCAAATTCAAAATCTTTACCTTTTTCAATTTGTGTAACATTAATTTCTGGTTGAGCTACTGGATTGATTCCAGTTTCATCAATAGCTTCACCATATGCTTCAGGTAATAGAATATCTACTGCATCTTGATATAATGCTTCTACACCGAAACGTTGTTCAAAGATAGGACGAGGCACTTTACCTTTACGGAAACCAGGCACGTTAATTTTTTTAACTACTTTTTTAAATGCTTGATCTAATGCTTTGTCTACTTTTTCTGCTGGAACTGTAACTTTTAATAATCCTTCGTTACCTTCCTTTTTTTCCCAAGTTGCTGTCATGTATAAATACCTCCATGATTACATTTTTATTTTTTCAACTTCCCTATTATAGCACACGTCCTATACGGACACAAACAGTCTTTTATAGGGCTTAAAACACTTTTAAAATTCAATAATCTAACTTTAACGAATTAATTTAACAATATAAAATAATTTGCTCAAAGTTGACCATCAAGACTATTAATAAAATTTAATATTTTTACATTTCCTTTATTAGTTTGTATACCAATCATTGATTTAAAGTAAACATCATAACCAGTAATCCAATCATCACAGGTGTATAAATCGAATATATTGAGTGGATATAGTAATATAGCATGATTATTCATGGTATGTATTGCTTCATCAATGATATTGAGTGCTCCATTTTCTAGTTTATCAATTACTCGAGGAATTACTTGAGTTTTAAGTTCAGTATGTTCCAAACCATTAAGCTCATTAGGAATAACGTTAACTGTATAATTCATCTTGTTAATATTAATTGGTATATTGTAGCCAGCAAATCTTAAAAATTCTAGCATTAAACTTTTTAAATTATCTGCCTCAACCTCATTAGATAATAAAAAGGCTATAGTTTCTTTAAATTCATAATGCCCATTATCAATTAATTTAAGAACTAATTGTATTTGTTCATTCAAATTGAGTGTATTAAATTTAGCCAATGATTGGCTTGTGATATGTTTATCTTCATTGAATTGAGATTGAGCATATTCTTTTAATGGAAATAACGCCATTCTTGTTTTGTGACTTTGAACTTCGTCTATAATTTGATTGATAACATTTACAGACTCATAATACTGACCTAAGCCATTTAACGCCTTGATATAATATAACATTAACTCATCATACGCTTGAATACCTCTTTTTAAAAGTACAATAGCTTCTTCTCTTAACTCCAAAAACGAATTCAAATGATATAACATATCACATTTAATTAAGGCTAATGTCTCATCTAGTTCAAATTGTGCTTCATAATCTTCAATTAATTGATATACCGTTTCGTAATGTTGACTGTTATGAGATGATTTAATATCTTTATACAATTTTTGCTGTAGTTTTGGAAAAGGGATGATGTCTGACATGTTGTATCCCTCCTATAAATCTTTTAAAATTAATGCACTCCATGTTTCAAATTCATCATAATTACCAATACGCTCTTTTTCTAACCATTGAATTTTTAATGTATCTGTTTCACGTACTTCAATATCATTTGAGTTAACTTTAATTTTAAAGACTACACCTATATGTACTTTACCCACATCGTTTGTATCATCATTTATAAAACCTATATATTCCAAATTCTGAGAATTAGCTTCTAATAAACCGACTTCTTCTTCTAGCTCTCTTTGAGCATTTACCCTTAAAACTTCATTTACAGAACTTGCGCCAATCACATCATTCATGTGTCCACCTACACCGATAGAAGATTGACCATGTAAACGTGACTCTCCACCACCACTTAATCTTTTGTATACTAATATTTCATTTTTCTCATTTTCTAAAAGACAATATGATATTAATTGTTTATACGAAGGATCTTCTTCCATATCTCCACGTCTTTTAACTTCATAATTAGAAAAAGTATTAAATATCGCTTTACCTTGTGGATCATTTTTAGTTAAAAAGCCGTTAAAAGCATTTGACTCTTGTTCAAAAAGGATATCTCTTGATACTACTATTATTTGTTCATCATATTTAGACATAATGTTCTCCTTACATTAGTTTCTTAATTAGCATTTTATCAAACTAAATCATTAAACAACAAATAAAGGTGCATAAATTAATAATGTCCTATTCACCTGATGGTTAAAATAAAAAAGGAGTGGAACAGAAATAATATTTTTAAAAATTCATTTCATCATCCCACCCCGACAAAGTTGTTTAGAATTAAAAACTTGTTACAAATGAAAATTTAATTCAAGCAACTGTTGCCAATATATAATTATAGCCTGAGACATTAGATTATGTCACAGGCTCGGAAAAGTTAATTATTTTAAAGCTTCTTTAGCTTTTGATACTAACTCTGCGAAAGCTTTTTCATCTGAAATAGCAACTTCAGAAAGCATTTTACGGTTAATATTGATGTCAGCTTTTTTCAAGCCATTCATTAATCTTGAATAGCTCATGTCATGTTGACGTGCAGCTGCGTTAATACGTGTAATCCATAATTTACGGAAATCACGTTTACGTTGACGACGGTCACGGAAAGCGTATTGACCTGATTTCATTACTTGTTGTTTTGCTACTTTATATAGTGTGTGTTTAGCACCGAAGTAACCTTTAGCTAATTTAATCGTTTTTTTACGACGTGCTCTTGTTACTGTTCCACCTTTAACTCGTGGCATATTAAATTCCTCCTTAGATATAACAATTAATTATCGTTCATTTATCAATTACAATTATTTTTTATAAGCTAATAATTGTTTTACTCGTTTCATATCGCTTTTAGAAACTAATTTAGCTTTACGTAATTTACGTTTTTGTTTAGTATTTTTATTTGCAAATAAGTGTGATGTGAAAGCTCTTGAACGTTTTAATTGGCCTGAACCAGTTCTTTTAACACGTTTAGCTGCTCCGCGGTGAGTTTTCATTTTTGGCATGATTCATTTCCTCCTAATAATAGTGAATTATTTTTCGTTAATAGGCGCTAACATGATAAACATTTGACGCCCTTCCATTTTAGGTTTCTGTTCAACAGTGGCAATATCTTTACATTCGTCAGCGAATTTTTCTAATACGCGCTGACCAATTTCCTTATGAGTGATTGCACGACCTCTGAAACGAATAGAAACTTTACATTTATCGCCTTTAGATAAGAATTTACGACCATTTTTCAACTTAGTTTGGAAATCATGTTCCTCAATAGTTGGACTTAGGCGTATTTCTTTAACATTGATAACTTTTTGTTTCTTTTTCATTTCTTTTTCTTTTTTCTGCTGTTCGAATTTGTACTTACCATAATCCATAATTCTTGCAACAGGTGGTTTAGCATTTGGTGCTACAACTACTAAATCTAATTCAACACGTTCAGCCATTTCTAATGCTTCTCGTTTTGATTTAACACCAATTTGGTCACCATTTTGGCCAATTAAACGTAATTCTTTAGCGCGAATCTTTTCGTTAACTTGCGTTTGATCTTTTGCTATGGTTGACACCTCCCAAAATTTTACGAAATTTTCCAAGCAAAAAGAGCGGACAAATTATGCCCGCTCTTCTCTCATACACATTTATGTGTGACATGATTGACCTGCCAACTGCTTTAAGCGTCGCTACAGGTGAGAAACGGGTGTTTCTACTTGGTACGTTTCGTATTCAACGTTAATAATCATATCAGTGTATATCATATAAGTCAACAATTATTTTAATATTAGTGATGTTTTACTTCATCCATTGAAACATCTTGTCTTAAATCTACATTATCTAATGGAATTATCTTCGTTTTATATCTCAATTTATGATAAATAAAGAATACTAAGAAAACTGGGATTCCCATATATGTGATAATGAAGCGATTTAAATCGAAATGACCTGTTTTAATAAAATCAACATCTTGCCCAATTATGACAATAACACAGAGCAAGCCTGCGAATATAGGACCGAATGGGAACCATTTAGCTTTATACTTCAATTCCCTTTTACTATGATGTTGTTTTTCGAAAGCTCTTCTAAATCTGTAATGACTAATTGCAATACCTACCCATGCGATAAAGCCAGTCATACCACTAGCAGCAACTATATACTCATATGCATCACCACTTAGTTTTTGCACTAAGAAAATAATAACTACTAAAATCGCTGTTCCAACTAGTGATAGATAAGGAACACCATATTTATTCGTTTTACCAAACGAACGAAAAGCTAATTTATCTTTACTCATCGAATAAAGCATTCGTGTTGAGGCATACATACCTGAATTACCTGCTGATAATACTGATGTTAAAATAACTGCATTCATAAATGATGCCGCAAAAGCTAACCCTGCATTTTTAAACACGAGTGTAAATGGAGAAGTCGCAATATTATCATCGCCACCCATCAATGCATTACTATCGTAAGGGATTAACATACCTATAACAAATATTGCTAATATGTAGAATAATAATATTCTCCAGAATACTTGTTTAATAGCTTTAGGTACAGCGCGTTCTGGATTTTCAGATTCTCCAGCTGTAATACCAATTAATTCTGTACCTTGGAATGAGAATCCAGCAACTAGGAAGACGCCTAGTATTGATAATAAACTCCCACCTAAGTTACCACCTAGTATTGGTCCGTCACCTTTCGTAAATGTCTCGAAACCTACAAATTCTCCACCCATAATACCTAGTATCGTTAAAAGACCAATAATGATAAAGATAATGACTGTTACAACTTTGATTAAAGCGAACCAATATTCACTTTCACCATAAACTCTAACAGACAAAGAGTTTAGTGCGAATATAATAACTAAGAATATACAACTCCAAACCCATGCTGGAATACCAGCCATAGGTGTCCAATATTGAATGACTTGTGCAGCAATGGTTACATCTGCTGCAACTGTAATAACCCAGTTAAACCAATAGTTCCAACCTAACGCAAATCCTAATGATGGATCTACAAAACGTGTTGCGTAAGTACTAAATGAACCAGACACTGGTAAATACGTTGCCATTTCACCTAAAGATGTCATGAGGAAGAATACCATAGCTCCAATAATCGCATATGCAATTAAAGCACCTAGTGCCCCTGCATCGTGTATTGCTCCCCCAGAGGTCATAAATAATCCGGTACCGATACAACCACCCATTGCTATCATAGAAATATGGCGGTCCTTCAGTCCTCTTTTGATTCCATCATCTTGATTTTCGACTTTTTTCATAGAAGCTCCCTTTCTTACAGTAGAGGCTAACTAAAATAGTTTTGTTGTGTTATGCGATGATTATGAACGCATTCAAATTATACTTCCAAATAGTTTATAATTCTTTAAAGCATAAAAAAATGGTTGCATACCTTTTGATATGCAACCATCTGCTTAATCTATGTCGGTAGCACATCACAAATTGTGACAGTACAGTTTCTATTCGATAACTGTCCCAACAAATGATAATTAAGGTTATCATTCATTTCGGCATCTTTACCTTCCACACTTTCAACATACGTTCCTTAATAACTTCTGAAGTGTTACTAATTAAAGACGCAACCTCTAACTCTTTTTTAATTAACTATATAGTAATATACATTAAGCTATCATTTTTATCAAGACTATCTATGTTTTTTCAAACGAATTTCATCTACTAAACTCCAAATAAATTCATCTTTTTCAACTGTTTCTTGATCTTGAGAACCGTATTTACGTACATTGACTTGATTGTTTTCAACTTCTTTATCACCAACAACTATTTGATAAGGTATTTTTTGCATTTGTGCTTCACGAATTTTGTATCCCATTTTTTCATTACGGTCATCAATTTCTACACGTACACCTTGTGATTTTAATTCATCTTGTAAATTTCTAGCATAGTCATAATGTAAGTCAACATTAACAGGTATTATTTCAACTTGTTTAGGTGCTAACCAAGTTGGGAATGCACCCTTAGTTTCTTCAGTTAAGAACGCTACAAATCGTTCCATAGTTGAAACTACGCCACGATGAATAACTACTGGACGATGATTTTCACCATCGCTACCGATGTATGTTAGTTCAAAACGTTCTGGCAATAAGAAATCAATTTGAGCAGTTGATAAAGTTTCTTCTTTACCCATAGCAGTCTTAACTTGAACATCCAGTTTTGGACCATAGAATGCTGCTTCACCAATTGCTTCAACATATGGTAATCCCATTTCATCGACTGCTTCTTTTAACATAGTCTCAGCTTTGTTCCACATTTCATCATCATCCATATACTTCTCTTTATCTTCTGGATCTCTGTAACTTAATCTGAATGTGTAATCTTCAAAGCCAAAGTCACTATATACTTCTTGAATCATGTTAACAACACGTTTAAATTCATCTTTAATTTGATCAGGTCTAACGAATATGTGTGAATCGTTTAATGTCATTCCACGTACACGTTGTAATCCTGATACAGCACCACTGGCTTCATATCTGTGCATAGTTCCTAATTCTGCAATACGGATAGGTAGTTCACGATAAGAATGAGGACGATTATTATAGACCATCATATGATGTGGACAATTCATAGGTCGTAATACCATTTCTTCTGTTTCGTCTAATTTCATTGGTGGGAACATATCATCTCTATAATGATCCCAGTGTCCAGAAGTTTTGTATAACTCTACATTTGCTAACACTGGAGTATATACGTGGTCATAACCCATACTTACCTCTTTATCAACTATATAACGTTCAATTTCTCTACGGATTGTAGCACCATTAGGCAACCATAATGGAAGACCTGCACCTACTAATTGATTGTTAGTGAAAAGCTCTAAATCTTTACCAATTCGACGATGATCACGCTCACGACGTTCTTCAAGCATCTCTAAATGTGCTTTCAAATCTTTTTTATCAAAGAATGCTGTACCATAAATACGCTGTAACATTTTGTTATTGCTATCCCCGCGCCAATATGCACCGGCAGTTGAAAGTAATTTAAATTCTTTGATTTTTGAAGTTGAAGGAACGTGTACACCACGGCATAAATCAGTAAATTCACCTTGTGAATATAAAGTAACACTTTCATCTTCAGGTATAGCGTCAATTAATTCCAATTTATAAGGATCATCTTTGAAGAATGATTTAGCTTCTTCTCTTGATACAACTTTACGTTCAATTTTATGATTTTCATCAACAATTTGTTTCATCGTTTTTTCAATTTTTTCAAAGTCATCTGACGAAACCTTTTCATCCATATCAAAATCATAATAAAACCCACCGTCTATAACAGGGCCAACTCCAAACTTAACATCCCCATATAAACGTTTTAAAGCTTGGGCCATTAAATGGGCAGTAGAATGACGTAAAACTTCAAGCGCTTCATCACTACCTGGAGTCACAATTTCAATTGAACCATCTTCTTCTAATGGTCTAGTTAAATCAACCATTTGATTATTATATTTACCAGCAACCGCTTTTTTTCTTAATCCAGGGCTAATTGATTGTGCAATTTCTTCAGTTGTTACGCCTTTATCAAACGCTTTCGAATTACCATCTGGGAATTGAACATTTATTTGATCCATTATAAAACCTCCATAAATAAATTCTAATTTCGTTGAAATAAAAAAACTCGCCCCTAAAAAAGGGACGAGTTCGTCGTGGTACCACCCTAGTTATTTAGCAATAGCTAAATATCTCTACTTAAGATAACGGTCTTGAGCCGGGCATTGATTACCAACACCTAATGATGAAGGAGTAATAATTTAATTTGTTAGCTAATCTCTCATCATTTATTAGCTCGCTGTATAACATGGATTAAATTATCATATCTTCAATTATTTCAACGATTAAGATTTATCTTAATTATACAATAGTTATTTTAAATTTCAATTGTTTCTTAAATTTTTACCATCCAAATAATATGGCGTTGATAAAGATTTAATTCTTTCAATAATTCTAGCAGCTTTTGTTTCTTCCGCACCTTCACGTGTGATAGATAAATGATGTTCTAGCTCATCAAAATTTAAATTGGATGAGAAAAACGTTGGTAGTTCTTGAACCATGCGATAGTGTAGTAATGGTCCAATTACTTCATCTCTAACCCAAGGTGTTACTTCTTCCGCACCTATATCATCTATCATTAATATATTTGCCTCTCGTATTCGTTGTAACTTTGTTTCATAACTACCATCTCTGAAACCACTTTTTAGCGTGCGAATATATTCAGGTAAATAAACAATCGTAGAAGCAACACTTTTAGCTTTAAGTTGATTGGCAATTGCACCTAGAATAAATGATTTCCCAGTTCCAAATGGACCGTGAATATACATTCCTTTTACATTTTCTCCATTAACTAATTTTTTACAGATATCATTTACATTTTTAGCAATAACTAATCGGTTCAAATCAGTGTCATAAATATCTTTCATCTTAGCGTTTAATGTATCACGTTGCATATGGTGTGATGTGATTAAGTGAGAATTAAATCTTTCTTCATCGTGTTTAATTTTGCAAGGGCACATATTATAACGTATTTTAATTCTATTATTGTCGATATATAATTCAGGTACATGACCTTTAACAAAGTTTGGACAATTTTCATAATCATGCCCATCATAATTTTTTTGTTGATCTTTATACTCTTGTAACACATTTAAGTCATTATCAATGATTTCATTGGTTAATTCAGATTGATGTTCATTTAAGAATGATTTAACATCAGGATCGTTGACGACTTGTTTTTTTATTTTAGCAATTCTTTTTTCTAAATCGCCATTTGATTTGATAATACTATTGAATGATTTCATTTAATCCTCCTCCCAATCGCGTTTTAATTGTTCACGAAACGCAGCTCTTTCCTTTTCAAACTGTTCTTGTTCTTCTTTAGTCGTTTCTTTATCAGTATTTTCTTGACCTCTATTTTTTAACCATTTAGGTGTTTTTTCTCTAGATACAATCTCACGTGATTTTGAATAACGTTTTCTTGATTGACGTTGGTCATTACCTTTATTTTCTGATTTTGATTCATTTGCTTTTAACGCATAGTTATATGCTTCTTTTGCAGTCTTAATACCTAATTTTTTCCAATTAGATGCGATTTCTAAAATATATGTTTTAGGTAGTTTCATCTCATTTTTTAGCATTACAAATTGTAAAAGAATATTAATTACACCAAAGTTTAATTTTTCTCTTTCAACTAACTCTTCAATCATTTTCTTTTGTTGAAATGTTGGTTCTGATTCTGACCATGACGCCAACATATCTATTGGACTTGTTTCCTCTAACAATTGAAACCAATCATCATTTGAAGTGGGTTGACTTGAAGACACAGATTGATTGTTACTATTCACTTCATTTTGATTACTAGCCTTAGTCTCTAGTTCAGGTAATTGTTGATTATGTTCAATTAAATAATACGAACGCGCATGCTTTCTCATTTCTTCGTATGATAATTGTTGATTACTTGTAATAGAATTTAATATAATTCGTTTCATAGCATCTTCTGTTAAACCATACAATGTAGCCAATTGAACAATTAAATCTCTAGCTTCTTTAGTTATAATTTCATCGCTAATAAAATGATGACGTAGCATTTCTTTTAAAATCTCAAAATCAAATGATACATTGGATAAATCTATACCATGATATGGTTTTTCTTTTTTTATTGATGAAGCATCAATAGTAACGCTTGAGTGTGGAATTTTAAAAACATCAGTAAACTTGCGAGTTACTTGTTGAAACCCACTTAAATCAAAATCATGCTTTTTAAAATAATTTTTTAAGCTTTTAAAACGTTGTTTATCGACTTGGTTATATAGATAAATTGATAACATAGGATCATTAAAAAATTGATAGGCAGTTGGTGGCTGTATCAATTCGTAAATAAAAAATGATTGTTGTTCATCATGCTTTACATATGTTTTAAATAAACCGATTGCTTCCAATAAATCCATATACTGTCTAAATTCTGATAAATTCATTTTCAATTCATTCATTATTGTGTAATGCGTTAATGTGTCATCACTATTCACGAATTGGTTCATAAAGTGATATGTACCTATCGCTTGCGCGCCAATTAATGGCATATACAATCTATTAAGTATTTCCAAATGATTATGATTTATTTGGAACTGACGATACACTTTAAAACCGTCATGTGGACTCAAACCATACTCATACGATTGTAAACTCATTTATATATCACTCCGTTTATTATCGTTCAAGATACCTTGCATTGATGCTAACAATTGATCAACATCTTTAAACTCTTTATAAACTGAAGCAAATCTCACATAAGAAACTTGATCGACATGCATCAACAGGTTCATAACATGTTCACCAATATCTCGTGAAGATATTTCAGTTTGTCCGCTATCACGTAGCTGCCATTCAACTTTATTAGTAATATCTTCTAATTGTTGATAACGTACTGGTCTCTTTTCACAAGATCTAACAAGACCATTTAAAATTTTCTCTCTTAAAAATTGTTCTCGAGTTCCATCTTTTTTTACTACAATTAATGGACTTACTTCTATATGTTCGAACGTCGTAAATCGAGTACCACAATTTTCGCATTCTCTTCTTCTTCTAATTGCATTTGCATCATCGGCATGTCTAGAATCAACTACACGCGAATGTGTTGAACTACATTTTGGGCATTTCATATCTTCACCCTCTTGAATAGATTATGATTTATTATACTATAAAAGCATTCTTGACAAAAGAAGTCTAATTCTCATTTAAATTAGACTAAAACAAAAGTATCTTAATAAGAATCTAGTTATATGCATAATATATTTCTTAAATGACAAGAATGTGTGAAAGTTTAAATACAAAATCACATAAAAATAAAATACGAGACTATCAAATCTTAGTCAAAAGATTTAACAGTCTCGTTTTAATTTATAGTGATATCTTCTTAGTTAACCGTTGCAACATTTTCAGAGGCAATTAATTTAGCAATTTGTTGAGCAACTTCAACTACTCTATTTGAGTAGCCCCACTCATTATCATACCATGCAATCACTTTTACTTTATTATCATCCATCGCAATTGTGTTTTGAGCGTCAATAACTGCTGAATTAGGATTTGTATTGAAGTCCATTGATACTAGTGGCGCGTCTTCTACATCAAGAATACCATCTAGGCCAGCATTTCTGAATGCATCATTGACTTGTTCAGCTGTAACATCTTCTTTTAAATCTACAACTAAGTCTACAAGTGACACGTTTTTAGTTGGCACACGTAAAGCTAAGCCATGCAATTTACCTTCTAATTCTGGAAGTACTTCTTTTAAAGCTTTAGCTGCGCCAGTTGAAGTTGGAATAATACTTTCATTACATGAACGTGCACGACGTAAATCTTTATGCGGATTATCAATATTATTTTGATCGTTAGTAATCGCATGTACTGTTGTCATAAGACCGTTAACGATGCCAAATTTATCATTAAGCACTTTTGCTACCGGACCAATGCAGTTAGTTGTACAAGATGCATTACTAAAAATGTCATATGTATCTACATCTAATTGGTTATCATTTACCCCTTTAACCACCATTTGTACATGGCCACCCTTAGAAGGACCAGTTAATAATACTTTTTTAGCACCTGCATTAATATGACCTATTGCTTTATCGCCATGGTTAAATTTACCTGTAGCTTCAATTACAATATCAATGTCTAAGTCTTTCCAAGGTAAATTTTCAGGGTTACGGTCAGAAACAAGTTTAATATCTTGTCCATCGACACGGATACCGTTCTCAATTGGTTCTACTTTTTTATCAAATCTACCATGAGTAGTATCATAATTTATTAGATGTGCAATTGTTTCAGGTGGATAGCTTGCGTTAATCGCTACAACGTTTAAATCTTCTTTATGTAATGCGATTCTTAACACCATTCTACCTATTCTACCCATACCATTAATTGCAATATTTGTTGACATTTAAAGCACCCCTTGATCGTTTGTTTATATGTTATACTTTATAAAAATAGTGTAACATAATAATTTGATTTTGAAAGCGTTTTCTATTAATTTTTAAAAATTTTTTAATCGACAATATTTGATTAACAAAAAGCTCTAATAGACTTCTCTATGTAAAA
This sequence comes from Staphylococcus sp. HMSC14D10, assembly GCF_001808125.1. Taxonomy (NCBI): domain Bacteria; kingdom Bacillati; phylum Bacillota; class Bacilli; order Caryophanales; family Staphylococcaceae; genus Staphylococcus; species Staphylococcus sp. HMSC14D10. The sequence goes on from NZ_KV792248.1 coordinate 119,693, forward strand.
ATTTGACATTTACATCATTCATCTACTAGAGCCGAAGCATAAATAATTGCTTAAGCAAATTTTATATATCTTTGTTAATAAAACCTTTATCAGTCAATAGCTGTTCTAAGTTTTGTTTCAGTTCCAACTTATCCCCTAGGTTATCAATAACATGGTCTGCCATTCTACTCTTTTTATCTATTGATATTTGACTATAAACGCGCGCTTTCGCATCCTCTAGCGACAATTGATTTCGCTCCATCAATCTCTCAATTTGAATACTTTCAGACGTGTATACTAACCATACTTCTTCAACTGTATTTTGTAATTCATTTTCAAAAAGAAGCGGGATATCCATAATGACATCATAACCTTGATTAAGATATGATTGCTTTTCTTCTTCCATTATTTCTCTAACTATAGGATGCACAATATCATTTAACTCTAAACGTTTCTCTGGGTGATTAAAAACAATTTCACCTATATATTTGCGATCCATTTCACCTTCCTCAGTGATAGCACTATCACCAAAAGCTGCTCTAACTTGTTCTAAACCTTTGGTTCCTTTTGCAACAGCTTTTCTTGCAGCTATATCAGCATCAACAACTTTAAAACCAAATGCTGTTAATAACTCAGAAACCGTTGACTTTCCAGTGGCAATACCACCTGTTAATCCAATAACTTTTGGCATAAATATTCACTCACCTTTATTTCTGACAATGTGGACAAAAATGACTATTTCGCGATGCAATGACTTTTTGCTCAATATCATGACCACATATTTTACATGTCTTTTGTTTATATACATTTAAGTGTAATTGCATTTCTCCTGTTTTGCCATCAGCATGACGATAATCAGAAATGCTAGTACCGCCATTATTTATACCCTCATTTAATACTTCTTGAACATAATAAAATAACATTTGTCGTTCTTGATTAGATACATCTTTTACTTTTCTCTCAGGTAAAACGCCTGCTCTAAATAACGCTTCACATGCATAAATATTTCCACAACCTGCTATCATTTTATGATCAAGCAACATTTGTTTAATAGGTTTGTTTTGGTATTTCTTAAGTTTAATCCGGTCTAAAAAATAGTTTAATGCATTGTCATCAAAAGGTTCAGGCGCAATTTCAAGAAAAGCTGGATAATCATTATAAGTAGCCAGATTTCTTAGTTCACCAAATCGTCTAATATCAGAATAAACAAGTTGTTTACCATTATCTAAATGAAACACAACATGCCAATGTTTTCGATAGTTAGGTGTACTAATATCTGATAATTTATCGACAATAAAAAATCCGCCTGCCATACCTAAATGACTTAATATAATACGCTGGTTGTTATTTTTTTCAATAGTGAAGACAATATATTTACTTCTTCTATCAACGGATTTTATTTTAAAACTTTCACTATTCAATCTGAAACCATCCAAATTAATTCCTTTAATAATTGTCTCTTTTCCTTGTTGTTTACCCTCAATAACTTTGTTTGAAAATGTCACACTTTTAATAGTTGCATTCAATATATAAGGCTCTATACCCCTTTTAACGTGTTCAACCTCTGGTAATTCTGGCATTTCTAATTCCTCTTTCTATTTTGCATCATACCATGTAGATCCATAGTTAGAATCTACTTTTAACGGCACATCTAATTGTAATGCGTGTTCCATAATTTCCTCAACAAATAAACTAAAATCTTCAACTTCATTTGCAGGTACTTCGAAAATTAATTCATCATGTACTTGTAGTAATAATTGAGCATGATATGACGTTCGTTTAATTTGTCTATCAAATTCTACCATTGCTAATTTAATAATATCTGCTGCACTACCCTGTATTGGAGTATTCATTGCCGTACGTTCAGCAAAACCTCTCAAATTAAAGTTTCTACTATTAATATCTGGTATATATCTACGACGGTGCAATAATGTTTCAACAAATCCATCTGCTTTCGCATCTTTAACAATATCAGACATGTATTGTTTTACACCTGGGAAACTTGCCAAATAATCATCTATAAATGCTTTTGCTTTATTTCGAGTAATGTTTAAGCTCTGGCTCAAACCATAATCACTAATACCATATACTATTCCAAAGTTAACAGCTTTAGCTTGTCTTCTCATTAAAGCGTTAACTTCATTCGCTTCTACATTAAATACTTTCATCGCAGTAGCAGTATGAACATCTCTTTCATTGATAAATGCTTCTTTCATACTTTCATCTTGGGTAATATGAGCAAGTACACGTAATTCAATTTGAGAGTAATCAGCTGATAATATCACACTATCATTTGAAGTAGGCTTAAAAGCTTTTCTAATCTTACGTCCTTCTTCAAGACGGACAGGTATATTTTGTAAATTAGGATCTACACTTGATAAACGACCAGTTTGTGCTAATGTTTGATTGAAGCGAGTATGAATTCTGTTATCTTTACTTATGACTTTTTGTAATCCCTCTACATAAGTGGATTGTAATTTTGATAATTGACGATATTCAAGTATATAGTCAATGATTGGGTGCTGACCTTGTAACTGCTCCAACACATCAACTGCAGTAGAATATCCAGTTTTTGTTTTTTTAATGACCGGTAGTTCTAGTGTTTCAAATAATACTACACCTAATTGTTTAGGAGAGTTAATGTTAAATTCTTCCCCAGCCGCTTCGTGAATATTACTTATTAGTAAATCTAATTTTTCTTGAATTTCAGACTGCATTTGTTTTAAATCATTAATATCCGTATAAATTCCTGTTTCTTCCATTTCACTTAAAATACGTGCAAGTGGAAGTTCTAAATTTAACAATAGATCAATTTGTTGGTGCGATTCTAATTCAGCAACCATTTCAGGTTTGCAGGCATAAATTGCCTCTGTGATTGTAGCAATATGCTTATTTAAAATTGCGTCTTCTGGAACATGTCGCTTTTTCCCTTTGCCATAAACTGAAATATCATCTTGAACAAAATTTTGATTATAATTACTTACTACAGAGTTTACATCATCTATCGTTCTCGATGGATCAATAATATAACTTGCTAACATAACATCAAATACAATATTTTTTATATCTATATCTAATCTATGCGCAACAACGTATGTTTTTTTAGCATCATAAACAATTTTTTCTGTAGTATCATTCTCTAGCCATTTAATCAATTCAGGATATTCCTTTAGTTGATCGGAAGCTATTACAACATGGTCCACTCCATCATAAAATCCAAATTTTAAAATTGTATCCTGTAAGTAATTGGTACCATCTACTTCGATGTGAATCACAGCTTCTTTTAATTCTTTAAAATTTATGTTGTTAAAATCATTACTCACTTCAATGACTTTATCCTCGTGATTCTCTTCAGTAATATTACTATCTATATCAGATAATAATTGTTTGAATTCTAACTTTTTGAATAATTCAATTTTATCTTTATTATCATCTTGATTTTCTAACTTAGTATCTTGTAATGCAACTTCAATTGGGCTATCTTTATTAATTGTTGCTAATTCTTTACTCATAAATGCATCTTCACGACTGTTTTCAAGTTTTTCCTTTAATTTTTTTCCTGAAACAGATTCTATATTGTCATAAACACCTTCAACAGTATTGAATTGTTTCAATAATTTGATAGCCGTCTTTTCACCTACACCAGCAACGCCAGGGATGTTATCAGATGTGTCACCCATAAGTCCTTTCATATCTATAATTTGACTTGGATTAAGTCCATCATATTTTTCATTAATGAATTCTGGAGTATAATGATCAACATCTGTTACACCTTTCTTAGTGTAATAAATTGTAACATTATCAGTTGCTAACTGTGTCAAATCTCGATCACCAGTAACAATAATCGTTTCAAACCCTTGCTCGTTAGCTTCTTTACTTAATGTGCCTATAATATCATCAGCCTCATAATTTTCTAACTCATAGTGCTTTATATGGTAAGTATCTAATAATTGTCGAATGTATGGGAACTGTTCGCTTAACTCAGGTGGGGTACTCTGTCTTCCGCCTTTGTATTCACTAAATTTTGAATGTCTAAATGTTGTTTTGCCGGCGTCAAACGCAACTAAAAAGTGTGTTGGTTGTTCTTTTCTTATAATCTTTTCTAATAACATAGCAAAACCGTATACTGCATTCGTATGTATTCCTGCTTTGTTAGAAAGTAGTGGTAATGCATAAAATGCTCTAAAACTTAAACTATTACCATCAATTAAAACTAATTTATTCAAAGCGTATACCTCCAGAGTGATTTTATTTTATTTTAGCATATAACCTGTGCCATAACGAATGTATGGTTTATACAATAACTTTTCACACTCTACATTACTTATTATTTAAATAAAAAAGGCACTTTCATATCCTCAACCAAATTTTTGGTTCAAGTATACGAAAGGCCTTAAAATAATAGTATTAATTATTAATCAAAATAAAAGTTCTTGTACCTCGATATTATAGTCATTCTTAATTGAATGATATTATTCTTGTTCATCTAAAAATGAAACTTTAAATAGCGAGCCCTCACCAATATTGCTTTCGACATTAATCGTTCCATGGTGTGCCTCTACTATATGTTTTGTTATAGATAAACCTAAACCTGTACCACCTGAATCTCTACTTCTTGCTTTATCCACCCGATAAAATCTTTCAAAAATATGCTTTTGATCACTTTTATCTATTCCAATACCAAAGTCTTGTATTTCTAAATTTACTTCATGTCCTTCTCTATACACTCTTACAATAACCTCATTATTCTCAAGTGAATAATTAATTGCATTTGATAGTAAATTAGTAATGACTTGTGCAATTTTGTTTTCATGTGCTTCTATAATGACATCTTTTTCTATTTCGGATACTATTTTAATATTTTTATATCTTGCCTGGTTTTGTAAATTATCAATAGTTGTGTAAGCAAGCTCTGATAAATTCATAAATGCTGTTTCTATCTCTGTTTGTTGTTCGATATGTGATAAATCCAATAAATCCATAACGAGAGACTCAATACGATTAGATTCTTTTAAAATAATATTTAAGAACATATCAAGTGATTCTTCATCATTTTTCGCACCTTCGATGAGTGTTTCAGCGAAGCCTTTAATAGATGTAATAGGTGTTTTAAGCTCATGAGATACATTTGCAACAAACTCCCGACGCAAGTTTTCCAATTTTTTCAAATTTGTAATGTCATGCATTACTACAACCATACCTTGTAACTTTTTCTTAGATTTACTTAGTATTGGAACACATGACAAATCGAAATATTTATGATGAACATTATTTAATAAAATTTCTATCTGATCATATAATGGCTTTTCAGTTTTAAAACTTTCTAGAATTAATTGTTGAATTTTAGGATCTAAATATGATGTATAGTTTTTATTTTCAACCTTACCGTTTGGTCTAAACAACTCATAGTATGCATGATTGGCCACCACAATTTCACCATGTTTGTCAATCATTAATACTGAACTTGGTATATTTTCTAATGTTGTTTTTAATCGATTTGATTGCATTTTTTGTTTATTATTAAGCTTTTGTAAACGTCTTGCAAGATCGTTAGTTGTGACAAATAGCGCTTTTGTCTCCTTAACATTGCTTTCAGGTACTCTAACATGATAGTATCCATCTGCAATTAACGAGGTAGCATAAGTCACTTCATTAATCGGTCTAATATATGTACGATTGATACTTCTAACAGCTAAATAAATCGCTAAAAGAACAATAATTCCTATTAAAGACAAATACTTCCACATACTTTTTTGTAATTCAAGAATCTCAGTATTCATCCCACTTATGTATATCGTTTTGTCATTGACAGTTGTTTTAAATGTGTATCTAACCTGACCATTTTCTCTTTTATAAATGATATTTGATGGATTAGCTTCATTATCAATGTTATCATTTATTTTATTTTGGTTACCAGTTTGGTATATCACTTTACCATTTTCAGAAATTCTAACAATTAAATTTTGATTAGCTGAAATATTTTTAATTTCATTATTCTCATTTTGCTTGTTTAATTTCAAAAAATTTTCAGATACATGTTTGAGTTCCCTAACCTGAGCTGTTGATAATATTTGATAAATTGTATGATGAATAATGACGCCTAAACCAATAAAACTGATTATAGTAATTGTGCTTAATAGCAATAATAATCTATGATGAAATTTAAGCATTAAGCTTTAGGTCTCTCTAATTTATAACCGAGTCCACGAACAGTTTTAATTAATTTAGGTTGTTTCGGATTCTCTTCGAGTTTGTCTCTTAAATGACTTATATGAACATCAACAATTCGAGAATCGCCTGCGAATTCATAATTCCATACTGAATTTAACATGTGCTCTCGAGTGATTACTCGCCCTTGTCTTTCTATTAGATACAACAATAGTTCAAATTCTTTAGGAGTGAGTTCTAATAATTCATCATCTTTATATACCTCAAAGAATTCAGGTCTGATTCTAATATTTTCAATCAATATATCCTCATCATCAACATCTTCTTTTTCAATTTCACTAGCAAATTTCGATCTTCTCAAGATAGCTTTAACTCTCGCCACTACTTCTCTAGGAGAAAAAGGTTTTGTCATATAATCATCGGCACCTAATTCTAATCCTAATACACGATCAAACTCATCATCTTTTGCAGTTAACATTAAAATAGGTACTAAATTTTTATCAGAACGTATTGTTTTACATACTTCAATACCATCTTTCTTAGGTAACATTACATCTAAAACGACAAGTTCTGGTTGAATTTCATTCACCTTTTCCAAAGCCTCTTCACCATCGTAAGCTACCTCAACGATGTAACCAGCCGTTTCAAGATTATATTTAAGTAAAGTTACAATTGATTGCTCATCGTCAACCACTAATACTTTTTGTGACATAATGTGCCTCCCTGAATTAATATAACATTTCAATTTCATTATAACGGAAGTTAAAACAAAAATAACATACAACATATTAAATTTACATAATCTTAACAATCATATGATTATTTTCCAAATATTGAGTATTTATTTATTTATTTTTAAAAAATTATTAACAAATTATAGTTATTTGCTTTACTTCATAATAAAAAAGCGGAACAGAATTTAATTTAAATTCACTGTTCCACTTTTATTAAAAATTGTTAAGATTGAGAATCCCTTAAAACTTGCGCTATTGTGTTAACTACTACATTAGTGCCATGCATCATCAATCTATTAATTTTTTAAAGTTTTAAATTATTAATGTGTAAATAAATTACTTTAAGTTTTTAATTAACTCATCAGCGAATTCTGAAGTTGATACTTCAGTAGCACCATCCATTAAACGAGCAAAATCATAAGTTACAACTTTAGAAGCAATAGTAGCTTCAATTGCATCAGTAATCTTATCAGCGGCTTCTTGCCAACCTAAATGTTCTAACATTAGAACTGAACTTAATAATTCAGAAGATGGGTTAACTTTGTTTAAACCAGCATACTTAGGTGCAGTACCATGTGTTGCTTCGAAAATAGCGTGTCCTGACTCATAGTTAATGTTTGCACCAGGTGCAATTCCAATTCCGCCCACTTGAGCTGCTAAAGCATCCGAAATATAGTCACCATTTAAATTCATTGTAGCAACTACATCATGTTCTGCTGGACGAGTTAAAATTTGTTGTAAGAAAATGTCAGCGATAGAATCTTTAATAATGATCTTTCCATCTTGTTCAGCTTTTTCTTGAGCTTGATTTGCTGCATCTTTACCATCTTTTTCAACAATTTCATCGTATTGTTGCCAAGTAAATACCTTATCAGCAAATTCATTATGAGCTACATCATAGCCCCATTGCTTAAATGCGCCTTCGGTGAATTTCATAATATTACCTTTATGAACAAGCGTAACAGTTTTACGGTTATTATCGATTGCATACTGAATTGCAGCTCTAACTAAACGTTCAGTACCTTCTTTAGAAACTGGTTTCACACCAATACCTGAAGTTTCTGGGAAGCGAATGTTAGTAGCACCCATTTCATTTTGTAAGAAATCAATGATTTTTTTAACTTCATCAGTACCTTCTTTAAATTCGATACCTGCATAAATATCTTCAGTATTTTCACGGAAGATAACCATATCAACATCTTGTGGACGTTTAACTGGTGAAGGAACACCTTTGAACCAACGAACTGGACGTAAGCATGTAAATAGGTCTAATTCTTGACGTAATGCAACATTTAATGAACGAATACCACCACCAATTGGTGTAGTTAAAGGTCCCTTAATAGCGATTAAATATTCTTTAATCGTATCAAGCGTTTCTTGAGGTAACCATTCACCAGTTTTATCAAAAGCTTTTTGACCTGCTAATACTTCTTTCCATTCAATACGTTTTTCGCCGTTATATGCTTTTTCAACAGCCGCATCAATAACGCGACTCGCTGCTTTCCAAATATCTGGGCCAATACCATCACCAATAATAAAAGGAATAATTGGTTCATTAGGTACATTTAATCCATCGTTAATTCTAGTAATTTTTTCAGTTGACATAATTTTACCTCCAAATATTGTGAAATCTATTAAAGTTTATAATTTATCTTTCTTCAATTGGTAAATACTTACGATTTGTTTCACCGACGTAATTAGCTCTAGGACGCATTATTCTATTATCACGATATTGTTCTAGAATATGTGCTGTCCAACCAGATGTACGACTTACCGCGAAAATTGGCGTGAATAAATCGTGTGGAATATCCATACTATGATATACAGTAGCACTAAAGAAATCGACATTAGGAATAAGTCCTTTTTCTTTTTTCATACGTTTCTCAATAGCTATTGAAATATCATATAATTCACTTCTACCAGTTTCAGAAGTGATTTTTCGGCTCATCTCACGTAAATATTTGGCTCTTGGATCTCCGTCTTTGTATACTCTATGACCGAATCCCATGATTTTTTCTTTATTTTTGAATTTTTCATCTAAATAAGCATCAACCTCATCAACTGATTTAACATCAGCAAGCATGCTCATTACTTGTTCATTTGCTCCACCATGTAAAGGTCCCTTTAATGAACCTACTGCAGCTACAATACCAGAGTACATATCAGATAAAGACGATACGGCACAACGTGCAGTAAATGCAGAAGCATTAAGTTCATGGTCAGCATGTAACACTAATGCTTTATTAAATGCTTCAGCTTCAGTATCTGTTGGTAATTCTCCTCTTAACATATATAAGAAGTTAGCTGCATAACTTAAATCAGGATTAGGTTTAACAGGTTCTTTACATTCACGAACACGCGCAAATGCTGTAACTAAAGATGCAATTTTCGCTTGAATACGTATTGCTCTTTCTTTTCTATTTTCTTCTGTTTCATTTTCAGCATCAGGATCAAAATGAGCAATATATGATACAGATGTACGTAGTGCCGTCATAGGGTGCACATTATCAGTTGCGTATTCTTCAAAATGCTTATAAACTCTTGGGTTTAAAGTCATATAATGATTAAATTTTTCTCTTAATGCATCTAATTCATCTTGAGTAGGCAATCTATAATTCCATAATAAAAACACTATTTCTTCGAACAATGCATTTTCTGCTAAATCATCAATATCGTATCCCGCATACGTTAATTGACTATCAATAATTGAACTGATTTTAGTTTCAGCTGCAATTACCCCTTCTAAACCTTTTTGTAATTCTGCCATAAGTAATTCCCCTTTTCTTATACATAATGTAATGGCTTTCAAATACTATTATAGCCAATGTGATAACTTTTGTGAACGATTATATATCGTTCAATAAATGCTATTTAACTTTAAATTTTTAAACTTATCTTTACTTAAACGCCCAATAAACGCCATTATATAAGCTTTCATTCCAATTTAAATTATGTAATTAATGAGAAAATATTGAAAATTTCAATTTAATTATCAAGCTTGATTACAATTATTTAATCTAAATTTAGAGGGATTTTTAGAAAAAATTCGAAAAATAATTGTCGAATTGAATTTATAAGTGCATAATAATATTAATTAAATGTAAGGGAGTTGTCTTATGGCTGAAGAAAAATTACAAAGAGGATTGAGTAATCGTCATGTGCAATTGATTGCTATTGGTGGCGCTATAGGTACCGGATTATTCTTGGGAGCAGGTCAAACAATAGCAATGACTGGTCCATCTATTCTATTAACTTATATTATTATAGGTTTCATGTTGTTCATGTTTATGAGAGGCTTAGGTGAGATTATAATTCAAAATACTCGCTTCAAATCTTTCGCCGATGTGACAAATGAATACATAGGACCGTTTGCTGGTTTTGTAACTGGTTGGACTTATTGGTTGTGCTGGATTATAACAGGTATGGCTGAAGTAACTGCTGTTGCTAAATATGTTAGTTTCTGGTTCCCTGCAATTCCAAACTGGATTAGTGCACTATTCTGTGTGCTTATATTAATGCTATTTAATTTGCTTAGTGCTAAATTATTTGGTGAATTAGAATTCTGGTTCGCTATTATTAAAATTATAACTATCATCGCTTTAATCGTTGTAGGTTTAGTCATGATTTTAATGGCATATAAAACACAATTTGGACATGCGAGTTTTACAAATTTATATAAACATGGCATCTTTACTCACGGAGCATCTGGGTTCTTTATGTCATTCCAAATGGCATTGTTCTCATTTGTTGGTATTGAAATGATTGGTGTAACTGCAGGAGAAACTAAAGATCCTCAGAAAACAATTCCAAAAGCTATCAATGCTGTACCGTTAAGAATTTTAGTATTCTACGTTGGTGCATTAGCGGTAATTATGTCTATTATTCCTTGGGATAAAGTTGACCCTAGTGAAAGTCCATTTGTTAGATTATTCTCATTAATTGGTATTCCTTTCGCTGCTGGATTGATCAACTTTGTAGTATTAACTGCTGCAGCATCATCTTGTAATAGTGGTATATTCTCAAACAGTCGTATGTTATTTGGTTTATCAGAACAAGATCAAGCACCACCTATCTTTAGAAGTACTAATAAAAATGGTGTTCCTCATTTTGCTATTATTGGTTCATCTGCATTATTATTAGTAACAGCATTATTAAACTACATCTTCCCGGATGCTACGTTAGTGTTTACTTATGTAACAACAATTTCGACTGTATTATTTATTATCGTATGGGCATTAATTATTATTGCTTATATTAATTATCACAGAAAAAATCCTGAGCTACATAAAACTGTATCTTATAAACTTCCTGGTGGTAAATATATGGGTTACGCAATATTAGTATTCTTCTTCTTAGTATTTTGTTTATTATTTGTAAATGAAACAACTAGAAATGCTATTTTCTTAACTCCAATATGGTTTATATTACTAGGTTTAATGTATTTGAGATATAGACAAGTTGCTAAGAATAATAAATAATTTAAAATTCTTAAATGATTATAATAGCCAGTAAATGAATTAACATAAAAATTCATTTACTGGCTTGTTTTTATAATAAACCTATTATCTAATAACTATATCTAATGTTTTAGAAAATTAATTTATATCTTCTTCAATTTTAGACTCAAATTCATCTAATAAATCGCGTGCTTCATCAACCGATTCTGTACTCATTAATTGATGACGTAATTGACTAGCTCCTTTAATCCCCTTCACATAAATCTTAAAAAATCTTCTTAAACTTTTGTATTGTTGACTTTCATCATTTGAATATTTCTCAAACAATGATAAATGCAATCTAAACAAATTCAATAGTTCTTTACTAGTATGTTCACGGGGTTCTTTTTCAAAAGCAAACGGATTATTAAAGATCCCTCTACCTATCATCACACCGTCAACACCATATTTCATGGCAAGTTCAAGTCCAGTTTGTCTATCTGGAATATCTCCATTAATCGTTAGTAATGTATTAGGTGCGATATCATCTCTTAATTGTTTAATTGCTGCGATTAATTCCCAATGCGCATCTACTTTACTCATCTCTTTGCGTGTTCGAAGATGTATAGATAAATTTGCGATATCTTGTTTAAAAACGTGTTTTAACCAATCTTTCCACTCTTCAATATCATAATAACCTAAACGGGTTTTGACACTAACAGGTAATCCACCAGCTTTAGTAGCTTGAATAATCTCAGCAGCTGTTTCAGGTCTCAATATTAAACCAGAACCTTTACCTTTCTTTGCGACATTAGCTACTGGACATCCCATATTTAAATCTATACCTTTAAAACCCATTTCAGCTAAACCAAAACTCATTTCTCTAAACTGTTCGGGTTTATCGCCCCATATATGTGCTACCATAGGCTGTTCATCTTCACTGAATGTCAATCTTCCACGAACGCTATGAATACCTTCCGGATGGCAATAACTCTCAGTGTTTGTAAATTCAGTGAAAAAAACATCAGGTCTAGCAGCCTCACTTACAACATGTCGAAAAACGGTATCAGTAACGTCCTCCATAGGTGCTAAAATAAAAAAAGGACGTGGTAATTCACTCCAAAAATTTTCTTTCATAATAATTAAACCTTCTTATAATAGTATATCTCAATTAATCCATGTTATATTACCACAAATTATAACCTTATTCAAAATGAAATTTTATAACTCAATTAACTTTCCTATTTGAAATTCTCATTTAATGAATTTCTTTCTAGTGAAATGAAAAAACTGAGAAAAACTCTTCACGAGCTTATTCCCAGTTTAATCAACTATTGCGAATTTGCAATATCGCTTTGAAATATTATCTGTTCTGGCTCTCTTATCTTATTAAGTTAGCCATCATTTATAATAATGAATTAAAGTACGTTAGCATACCCTTCAAATATTTTACCTTGAGCAGCATCTACTGTTACTAAAATACCATCTTTTAATTCTTTAGTAGCATTTTCAACACCTATAATTGTTGGAATACCTTTTTCAAGTCCAATAATCGCACTTGGTGACGTGATACCATTTTCTTCTGTAATTAATCCAACTGCTTGCTCAATATAAGGCACTAATGTCTCATCTACAGAATTAGTAACAATAACTGATTCACTTAAATCTACGCCTTCTAAATCACTAGCACTGTTAGCAACTACAGTTTTACCAACTACTGATCCACGACCGACACCTTGTCCTTTTGCAATTTCATCTCCAACTAAATGTAATTTCATCATATTAGTTGTACCTTTTTCACCAGTAGGTACACCGGCAGTAATAATAATTAAATCACCATTTGTAACTCTTCCAGTTTCTACTGCTGTAGCAACTGCATTATTTAATAGGTCATCAGTAGTTTTACGACCTTTTTTAATTACAGGATATGCACCCCAAACTAAAGCAAGTTGACGTGCAGTGTGCTCGCTAGGGGTAACCGCAATGATATCAGAATGTGGACGATATTTAGAAATAGTTACTGCAGTTGAACCACTTTCAGTTGCTGCAACAATAGCTTTAACTTTTAAATTTAAAGCAGTATGTGCAACTGAAACACCAATAGCATTCACTAATGAAGTTTCTACTAGTTTAGTACGGTCTGATAATAATTTTTTATAATCTTGTGCCGCTTCAGCAGAAATCGCAATATTTCTCATTGTTTTAACAGCCTCTTCTGGATATAAACCAGCAGCAGTTTCACCAGAAAGCATAACTGCGTCAGTACCATCATAAATTGCGTTAGCAACGTCACTAGCTTCCGCTCTTGTCGCACGAGGATTTCGTTGCATTGAATCTAACATTTGAGTAGCTGTGATAACTGGTTTACCTAGTTTATTACATTTTCTGATTAAATCTTTTTGTACAATTGGTACAGATTCTGGTGGAATTTCAACACCCATGTCACCACGAGCTACCATTAAACCATCAGACACTTCTAATATTTCTTCTATATTATCAATACCTTCTTGGTTTTCAATTTTAGGGAAAATAGTGATATTATGATTATTTTCTCTTTCAAGAATTTCACGAATATCTAAGACATCACTTGGACGTCGTACAAAGCTTGCTGCGATATAATCAACATCTTCTTTGATACCAAATAAGATATCATCAGCATCTTTATCAGTAATACCTGGTAAATTAACTTTTACACCTGGTAAATTTACGCCTTTTTTATTTTTTAATTCACCAGTATTTAAGATATCACATTTAACTTCGCCTTTTGTTTTATCGATGTCTTTTACTTGTAGTTCAACTAAACCATCATCAAGTAAAATGTAAGAACCTACTTGAACATCGTTGATTAAATCTTCATAAGTTACTGAGAATTTTTCAGGTGTACCTTCAACTTGAGACATACTAACAATAACTTCTTTGCCTTTTTCAAGCATAATTAAGCCATCTTTCATGTCATGAGTACGAATTTCAGGTCCTTTAGTATCTAATAGGATACCAATTGTTTTACCTAATTTATCAGCTACTTTACGAACCGTATCAATACGTGCTTTATGCTCTTCATGACTACCATGAGAGAAATTCAAACGCGCTACGTTCATACCAGCTTTCATTAATTTTTCTAACATTTCCTCAGACTCTGATGCAGGTCCAATTGTACATACAATTTTAGTCTTTCTCATTTTAAAAAGCCTCCTAAATTAAATAGATAACTCTTTCGCTAATTCATAAATATCAGTATTGAATTTATGGTCGTTACCATTGAAAATTTCATCAAATGGTGTGGCAGTCAATTTGTTATTCATAATACCTACTCCATGTCCAGAATGACCTTGTATTAATAAATCAACGGCGTAACCACCTAAGCGTGAAGCTAATACTCTGTCAGTACCTGATGGGCTACCACCACGTTGGATATGGCCCAGTACAGACACACGTGCATCAACATTAATATATTTCATTAATTGATCCGCGCATTCTTGGCCACTCATACTGCCCTCAGCTACCATGACGATTGAGTGTTTTTTACCTCGTTTGATACCTTTTTCTATTTTTGCGGCAATATCTTTAATATCTGTATTGACTTCAGGAACTAATATTGTTTCAGCACCGACTGATAAGCCAGCCCATAATGCTAAATCACCACAATCACGTCCCATAACTTCTACAATAAAGGTTCTAGCATGACTTGAAGCAGTGTCTCTAATCTTGTCTACACTATCAATAATTGTGTTCAACGCTGTGTCAAACCCAATAGTGAAATCAGTACCATTAATATCATTATCAATAGTACCTGGAATTCCTATTGTTTTAATATCTTTCGTCTCTTCACTAATACGTTGGGCACCTCGGTAACTACCATCTCCCCCAACTACTACTAGTCCCTCAATACCACGTTTGTGTAAATTCTCTATACCTTTTTGTCTTACACTCGCCTCTTTGAATTGTGGACATCTTGCAGAGTAAAGGAAAGTTCCTCCACGTTGAATTGTATCCCCTACTGAACCCAATTCAAGTTTATGAATATTGTCATCAAGTAATCCTTGATAACCTTGATAAATTCCATAAACTTCAATGTTGTTATAAATCGCCTTACGCACAACTGCTCTAACAGCAGCATTCATTCCTGGTGAATCTCCACCACTAGTTAAAACCGCAATTTTCTTCATGACGACATTCCCTTTCCTAACTATATTTCTCTTTAATAATAAATTACCACAATTTTTTTTAGTGTTCCATCAATATAGATGCACAAAATACATGTAAACGTTTTATAAACAATTTTTCCTTTCGAAATAAAAAAAGGGTGAACAATATTCACCAAGAATCAATTGTTTCACCCTTATAAGGAAAACTACAGCTAGGAAAATATAATGAAGGTTCCTTCACAACTTAATTTGCAACTGTGTTTTTCAAAGTAATTTTAAATATTAATTTGTATGTGTACCAGCCCAGCTATTTTTCAATAAAAGCACCGATATTTCTAAACTTATTAAATCTATCTTCAACTAATTCATCAGCACTTTGTTGTTGAAGTTGTTCTAAATGATTTACGAATGCTTGTTTAATATCAATAGCTTGTTGTTCTATATTATTGTGTGCACCACCTAAAGGTTCGTCAATAACACTATCAATAACGTTTAAATGATGTAAATCTTTTGCAGTAATTTTCATAGTTTCGGCAGCCATTTTTGCTAATGAGCTATCTTTCCATAACAGTGCCGCTGCTCCCTCTGGGGAAATGACAGAATACGTACTGTTTTCAAGCATCATAATTCGATTGGCTATACCAATTCCTAGTGCACCACCACTACCACCTTCGCCGATAACGATAGCTATCACTGGCACTGTTAGAGATGCCATCTCAACTAAGCTTCTAGCAATAGATTCACTTTGTCCGCGTTCTTCAGCAGCTTTACCTGGATAAGCACCTTTAGTATCAATGAAAGTAAAAATAGGTCTATTAAATTTCTCAGCTTGTTTCATTAATCTCAATGCTTTACGATAACCTTCAGGATGCGCCATACCAAAGTTTCGATATATATTATCCTTAGTATCTTTACCTCTTTGTTGGCCTATAACTGTAACAGGGGTACCGTTTAAATACCCAATTCCACCAATCATTGCAGTGTCATCTCTAAAATTACGATCTCCATGTAATTCAATAAATGAATCGAAGATATATGGAATATAGTCTAATGTCGTAGGTCGTTCTTGGAGACGAGCAATTTGCACTCTATCCCAAGGCTTAAGATTGGTATATATTTTTTTGGTTTCCCTTTCAAGTGATGCTTCAAGTAAATCAATTTCATCTTGTAAATCTACATCATTTTTTTCTTGAGATTGCTTAAGAGATTCAATTTTATTTTTTATTTCAAAAAGTGGTTTTTCAAAATCAAGCATCTTTATTCACCTCTTGGTGCAATTTTAATAATTGAGCAAGTGTTTCTTTCATCTCTTTACGGTGAACAACTTTATCAAGTTGACCATGCTCAAGAAGAAACTCTGCAGTTTGGAAATCATCTGGAAGTTTCTCATTAATAGTTTGCTCAATAACACGTCGACCAGCAAATCCAATTAAGGCTTTAGGTTCACTTAAATTGATATCCCCAACAGATGCAAAACTAGCAGAAACACCACCAGTTGTTGGATGGGTAAGATAAGAAATATATAATAATCCGGCATCTGAGTGACGTTTCAGTGAAACACTCGTTTTACCCATTTGCATCAATGAAATAATACCCTCTTGCATCCTAGCACCACCACTTGCAGAAAATAATATGAATGGTAGTCTATGTTCTGTTGCATAATCAATAATTCGACATATTTTCTCGCCAACAACTGAACCCATACTTCCCATTCTAAATCTAGCATCCATAACAGCTACACCAAATTGAACACCATCTAGTTTGGCAGTACCGGTTACAACCGCTTCGCTTAAATCAGTTTTTTGTTGGTCTTTTTCAATTTTTTCTTGATATCCAGGAAAGTCTAAAGGATTTGCTGATGTCATTCCTTTATCAAATTCAACAAAACTACTTTCATCAGTGATTGCTTCAATTCTCTTATATGCAGGTAATGCAATATGGTGATCACAATTAAAACATACATTTAAATTCTCATTTAATTCTTTTGTATACATTATTTTTTTGCATTTTGGACATTTAGTCATAATACCTGCTGGTACTTCATTTTGTTTTGAATCTTGAACTGTTAAATATTTTCGTTTTTTACTACTACGATTAAAAAAGTCTTTAAACATTCGTAAACCTCCACCTAATCATACAACCTTAATTTACTACATCTCAATTTAATATATAATCGAACATATAATATGAGTTAGAAATAATACATGTCTTTGTTTTTTATTAAAATTGTTGCAATTCTAGGTTATTTCAAGTCTGTTAATTGCATTGTTTTGTCATAAACTTTTTGAGGATGCACTTCAATTCTTGCCACGCCAGTTTCCATTGCTACTTTTGCAACTTCACGTGCAACTGAAGGAGCTACCCTTTTATCGAAAGGACCAGGAATACAATAATCAGGATTCAACTCATCTTCATCTATAAGATTAGCAATCGCTTCAACCGCCGCTTTCTTCATATCTTCATTTATATGTGTTGATTCAGTGTCTAATGCACCTCTAAAAATACCTGGGAACGCAAGTACATTATTAATTTGGTTCGGAAAATCTGAACGACCTGTTCCTACAACTTTAGCGCCTGCTTCTTTAGCATCATTGGGCTTGATTTCTGGATCTGGGTTAGCCATTGCAAAGATGATTGCATCATCCGCCATTGATTTAACCATGTCTTTTGATAGTAAGTTAGCAACTGAAACACCTATAAATACATCAGCATCTTTAATTACATCTTGTAATGAACCTTCAATTTTGTCTTTGTTTGTGAATTTAGCTACATAATCCTTAGTGTCATTCATACCATAAGGTCGACCTTCAAAAATAGCACCTCTTGAATCGCACATTATCATATTTCTGACACCGTAAGAATCTAATAATTTAACAATTGCAATACCTGCTGCCCCTGCACCATTTAACACAACTTTAATATCAGATAAATCTTTATCAACAATTCTTAGTGCATTGATTAAACCAGCCATAGTAACAATCGCTGTACCATGTTGATCATCATGGAAAACTGGAATATTAGTTTCTTTTTTAAGACGATCTTCTATTTCAAAACATCTTGGTGCTGAAATATCTTCTAGATTAATTCCTCCATAATTAGGTGAAATTAATTTAACTGTTCTAATAATTTCTTCTGTATCTTTAGTATCTAAAGCGATAGGTACACCGTTTATACCTGCAAAACTTTTAAAAAGAACAGCTTTACCTTCCATAACAGGAATACTAGCTGGGGCACCAATATTACCTAAACCTAAAACTGCAGTGCCATCAGTAACAACAGCCACAGTATTTCTTTTAATCGTGTAATCATATACAGTTCTTGGATCTTCATGTATTTCTTTACATGGTTCTGCTACGCCTGGTGAATAGGCTAAACTTAATTCTTCTTTATTAGTAACTTTGATATTAGGTGTAATTTCCAACTTACCTTGATTTTCTTTATGCATTTGTAATGCATCATCTCTTAAAGACATTAAATCAACCCCTGTTTATTTACTAAAATATCGAAAGTTCATCAGTATAATGAATATATATTCTCTGCATTTAAAATTTTTTAAGATAAAATAAACTGATGACTTTATTTTATAAATCATCAGTTTACTATATCATAATTTTTTTATACATAAAAGTTATAAAATTCTTATATCTTTTGGATCAAAAGCCTCAACAAAGGTTTTAATTTCATTCGATGTTTTATCCATACTACCTAAATAATCAAGTTCTCCAGTTTGTTCATTATATATATTCACTTTAATCATATGGTTGTTTTTATGATCACTAAGAATTTGTTTAATTTCATCTAAGTTATGAATGTTTCTTAAAATAATTTGAGATGCCCCATTCATTTTAGTTACTTCAAAATGTTCAACTGAATCCATTTGATTTAAAATGAGCTGCAATTGTTGTTTTCTCTTTTCAAATTTCCCCCAAACAATATACATTTCTCTCTCATTTAATTGAGTTTCATACCGTTTGAATTTATCTGGAAATAAAACTGCATCCATCGTATGTCGCCCATCATTTAGAACTAAAAATGCCATATTTTGACCATTCTTGGTCCTTATTTGTTTGATTTGATCTACTTGAACCAAAATAGGTTTGTCATTTACAACATTACTTAGTGTATAGATACCTAAATATTGCTTTTTATTAAATTGCTTTTCGACTGGATGATTAGAAACATAAAATCCCAAGTATTCCATTTCGTAACTACTAATCATTTGATCACTAAATTCATCTTTATCAGTGTAAGATTGTTTAGGTGTCAAAATATTCATTAATAAATCGTTTTGTTCTACATTTGATACTTCATCTAAAACTTGATCAATAGAACTTAATAAAGTTGAACGTGTTTTTCCAAAAGTATCAAAAGCGCCTACCAAAATTAATGATTCAAGTAATTTTCTAGTCTTTACGCGATTTGGTATTCGTCTAGTAAAATCAAAGAAATCTTTATACTTACCATTTTGATACCTTTCATCAACAATTGATTTAACGCTCTGATAACCAACACCTTTAATAGCACCTAAGGATAGATAAATATTTGATTTAGTTGCTCTATAATACCAATGGCTTTCATTAATATTAGGAGGCAAAATTTTCAATTTTTGATTTTTAGCTTCATCAATTATGGCCGCTGTTTTAGATTCATTACCAACGACATTACTTAAAATATTAGCATAAAAATAATTAGGATAGTGAACCTTCAAATATGCCATGATATATGCAATTTTTGAATAACTTACCGCATGTGCTCTAGGAAATCCATAATCAGCAAACTTTAGAATTAAATCAAATATTTGTTTACTTATCTTCTCATCATATTTATTTTTTATCGCACCTTCGACAAAATGTTGTCTTTCACTTTCTAAAACTGCTCTATTCTTTTTACTCATGGCACGACGTAGAATATCTGCTTGTCCATAATTAAAGCTAGCAAATTGACTAGCGATTTGCATAATTTGTTCTTGATAGATTATTACACCATACGTATTTTTAAGTATGGGTTCTAAATCAGGATGTACGTATTTAATTTCACTTTCGTTATGTCTTCGTGAAATATAAGTTGGAATTTCTTCCATAGGTCCTGGTCTATATAAAGACGTAACCGCAACGATATCTTCAAAATGTTCAGGCTGAAGTCGTTTTAATACTTTTCTTACACCTTCGGATTCAAGTTGGAAGATTCCAGTTGTATCTCCCCTAGATAATAACTTAAATACATCTACATCATTAAACGGTATCTCTTCAATCTCTATAGTAATATTTAAATCTTTTTTTACTTGAGTGATAATTTGATGTATGATAGATAAATTTCTTAACCCCAAAAAGTCAATCTTAAGTAGACCAATTCGCTCTGCTTCTGTCATCGTCCATTGCGTCAATAAACCAGTATCGCCCAATGTTAGTGGTGCATAATTATATAGAGGTTGATCGTTAATAATAATACCTGCTGCATGTGTTGAAGTATGTCTAGGTAAGCCTTCTAATTTCTTACTTAATTCAAACCACTTTTCATGTCGATGATTTCTATGTACAAATTGCTTAAATCGCTCATCCTCATATGCCTTATCTAAAGTTATGCCAAGTTGATGAGGTATTAACTTAGAAATCTCATTTAAAGTTTTATCATCAAATCCAATTATGCGACCAACATCTCTTGCAACGGCCCTAGCCAATAAATGTCCGAATGTGACAATACCCGAAACACGATGTTTCCCATATTTGTCTTGAACGTATTGAATGACTCTTTCCCTACGCGTGTCTTCAAAATCAATATCTATATCTGGCATTGTTACACGTTCAGGATTTAAAAAACGTTCAAATAATAGATTAAATCTAATTGGATCTATTGTAGTAATGCCGAGTAGGAAGCTAACTAATGAACCAGCTGAGGATCCCCGCCCAGGACCAACCATAACATCATGTGTTTTAGCGTAGTGAATTAAATCACTCACAATTAAAAAGTAGTCTTCAAAACCCATTTCAGTTATAACTCGATATTCATGTTCTAATCTTTTTGTATAGCGTTCATCATGATTTAATTTCATCTTCTTTAAACTTGATTGGAGTTGTGACCATAAATACTCTTTTGAGGAACTACCTGATGGTGCATCGAATTTAGGTAGTAAATTTTGATGATATTCTATGCTTGCACTACATAAATTAGCTAGTTCAAGCGTATTATTCCATACGTCTCTGTCTATATTTAATGTTTCTAATTCATTTTGATTAGGAAAATGTTCCCCAATATCTTCAGTATCATTAACCAAATCTATCTTAGTATTATTTTTAATTGCTTCAAGTGCTGGAATCGTCTCAACATCTTCTTGATTTAAGTATCGTGCATTTTCAAACCAAACCACTTTTATATTATTATAAAATGCTAAGTTGCTTGAATGATTTATAAATATATTTTGATGGTTTTGAAATTGTTCAACTATAGAATAATGAGATTGATTTGCTTGCTTAAATATGATTGCAATATTTGTTGAATACTTTTTTAACCACTCAACTGATATAACGTCTTTTTGCTTCATTTTAATTGCAGAAGAGAGTTGAAATAGTGATCTTAAGCCATCATTATTTATAGCTAAAACCACAGTCTCAATTGTATACAAACCATCCGTAACGTTAACTGTCATTCCAAAAATTGGTTTAATATTGGCTTTAATACAAGCATCATAAAATTTAGGGAAGCCATATAAGACATTAGTATCAGTAATCGCTAATGTATCATAATGATTATGTTGTGCTTTTTTAACTACATCATCGATTCTCAAACTAGAATTTAATAAATCATATGCTGTATGAAGATTTAAATGAGCAACCATGAATGACTTCCTTTCTTAAATTTATAATTTCTGACGTAAAGCTTGTGCTAATTCTTCAAATTCATCCCAACTATAGACTGACACACCTGATGCATTTGGGTGGCCTCCCCCACCAAATTGATTAGCGACATCATTAATAGTGATTCCTTTAGATCGAATACGACACCTAATTTGATCTCCCTCATCTACACCAAACATCCATATTTTTAAACCGCTAATATCCGCAACTGTATTTACAAATTGAGAAGCTTCATTAGGCTGAATGTCAAACTGCTTTAAAACATCATTAGTTATTTTAATTTGACAATATTCATGTGAATCTGATAGTTCAAAATTTTGTAAAATATATCCTTGGAAAGGCATTAACTTAGGATCTTTTTCGGACATTTTATTTAATTCAACATTATGATTGAATGGATATGCCAATAATTGACTAGCAACTTCCATTGTATGGGGTGATGTATTACTAAATAAGAATCGCCCTGTGTCTCCAACAATACCTAAGTACAATACTCGAGCTACATGTTCATCAATTATACTTAAATCATTAAAATGTGCGATGAAATCAAATATAATTTCACTTGTAGAAGATGCTTCAGTATTAACAAAATTTACATCACCGTATTGATCAGTAGCAGGATGATGATCTATTTTAATTAATGACTGTCCATTTAGATATCTTTGATCATCAATACGTGGTGCATTTGCAGTATCACATACAATTACAAGTGCATCACCATATACACTGTCATCAATTTCATCTAAGTCTCCTATAAATGATAATGATGGTTCAGTTTCACCTGCAGCATAGACATTTTTTTTAGGGAATTTTCGTTCAAGATATAACTTTAATCCAAGTTGTGAGCCATAAGCATCTGGATCAGGTCTCACATGTCTATGAATAATAATTGTTTCTGCCTCTTTAACTCTTTGCATGATTTCATTAAAAATTTCTACCATTGTTATATCTCCTTAAATTAGATTTATTACTTTAAAATTAAATACTTTGTATATCCTCAAACATCTGACAAATTATCATTGCATTTGCGACTTTTTCATTACCACTTACCATCGCGACTTCCAATTTAGCAAAGTTCCTTCCAACATCGAGCATGTCATATTGAACTCTAATTGATGCTTCAATTGGCACAGTTTTAATATAGATGATATTTAAACTTTCAATCATAACATCTACCTTTTTATATTTTCGCAATTCATGCTTTATTGTTTCTTCAATAATAGCGACAAATACAGCCTTACTTAATGTGCCATATTGATTGGTTAATAACGGAGAAACCTCAACCGAAATATCACTTTGTGAAATCGTAATATGTTTCGCTATTTGATCATTAATCGTCTCACCTATTTGAGGTTGTCTGCCAATAAGTTGCATCGCTTTTAATACGTCATCTCTCGTTATTACACCTATTGCTCTTTTATTCTGAGTTACGGGTAATATCTCAATTCCTTCCCAAATCATAATGTGAGCACAACTCGCTACCGTTGTATTTAATTCAACATTGATAGGACGTTTCGTCATTACTTTAGCAATGGTATCATCCGAGTTCATTTGAATGACTTCCTTACTCGTAACTATTCCAACTAATCGCCAATCTTTATCTACGACTGGAAACCTTGAATGACCTGTAACTTTGGCACGTGATTTATAATTTTCAATACCCATTTCATCAAAAATAACCGTCATATCATTAATTGGTTTCACTATATCTTCAACTATTAAAATTTCTTTTCTAATCATTTGATTATACATTGCTCTATTAATAATATTGGCTACAAGAAATGTATCATAATTTGAAGACAGGATTGGTAATTCATGATTATTAGCATAATCAATAATTTTTTGTGTTGTTTTAAAACCTCCAGTAATAAGTACGCCACTACCTCTTTTTAGCGCCTCTAACTGAACATCAGGTCTATTACCTACGATTAACAATGTATGATGACTTAAATATTTAACCACATCTTTTAGTTCCATTGCACCTATCGCAAATTTTGAAACACTTTTTGTTAATCCATTTTTGCCACCAATGATATCTCCATCAATGATTTTTAAAATTTCTTTAAACGTAAGGTTCTCAATCTCCTCACGATTCTTTTTATCAATACGTACTGTACCTACTCTATCAATGGTAGTTACTAACCCAAGTTGTCCGGCATCTTTTATAGCTCTATATGCCGTACCCTCAGATACTTTCATTACTTTGGCAACTTTCCTAACAGAAATTTTTTGGCCAACATTTAACGATTCTATGTATGCTATGATTTGTTCATGTTTAGTCATTGATAATACCTCTTTATAATGTACAGTGTTTTATTTATTATAACTTTTTAATCATAAAAAATCGATTTAGAAAATGTAAACCAATTAGTTTTAAAAAAGCTTCATCAGTTTGATTTTTTATTAATTAATAAATCAAGTTATGTTAATTAAATCTTTAATTATTTTAATTATATACATTGGTAAAATTAAAATATTTTATATATAATTGTTTATGAGGAGGGATGACCTATGTATAAAAATATTTTATTAGGTGTAGATACTCAATTGAAAAATGAGAAAGCGTTGAAGGAAGTATCAAAATTAGCAGGTCCAGATACCGTAGTAACTATTTTAAATGCGATTGGTGAACAGGATGCACAAGCATCAATTAAAGCTGGTACGCATATTAATGAATTAACTGAAAAACGTAGTCATTTGCTAGAAAAAACACGAACTACTCTAGAAGACTACGGAATTGATTATGATCAAATCATTGTGCGTGGTAACCCTAAGGACGAATTAGTGAAACACGCTAATAGTGGTAAATATGAAATCGTCGTATTAAGTAACCGTAAAGCTGAATCTCAGAAAAAATTCGTATTAGGTAGCGTAAGTCACAAAGTAGCTAAACGTGCTACCATCCCTGTATTGATTGTAAAATAGTTAGTAAAATTCAAAAGAGGCGTCAAAATATAAGCACAAAGATGATTGTCCATGTATAAATCACCTTTGTGCTTATTAATTTCATTAAACTAACCAATTACTCCATTTATATTTACATTTATTAAAATGATACAGACTCACCAGGTTCTAATATTTGTACTTCACCTTCATGCACTGCATCCTTAAATTGTTGTGGATCTTGTTCAATTAAAGGGAAAGTATTGTAATGAACTGGAACAGAAATCTTAGGTTTAACAAATTCATTAATTGCATAACTTGCATCATCAATACCCATAGTAAAGTTATCACCAATTGGAACAAAACATACATCAACAGGGTGTCTTTCAGCAATTAATTTCATATCACTAAACAATCCTGTATCACCCATGTGATAAATCGTTTTACCTTCAACTTCTAATATAAGTCCCATTGGCATGCCTAAGTAAATAGGGATACCATCTTCATGTGTGAAACTTGAACTATGGAAAGCTTGAACATATTTAACGCTACCAAAATCAAATTTAGCTTTGCCACCGATATTCATACCATGAACATCTTCTACACCGTGATAAGTACTTAAATACCCTTGTAATTCAGCAGAACCTATAACAGTTGCGTGATTACGATTTGCTAACTCAACTACATCGCCAAAGTGATCGGCATGACCATGAGTTAAAATAATATAATCTACATCTAATGTTTGTTCATCTAAATCACATTTGTCATTACCGGAAATAAATGGATCTACAATTACTTTTTTACCATTACCCTCAAAATAAATCGTTGATTGCCCATGAAAAGAAAGTTTCATAATTATAGCCTCCTATTGCTTGATTACTATAATTATACCCTAGCCATAAAAGATATAACATGAAACTAAAATAATCGCTTATCGTATTAAATAATTTTGAATTTTAAGCTGATTAGACGTAAAATTAACATAAATACTTAATGGAGATGATTGAATGAGTAAAATCGAAAAAATAACTAAACAATTACAACATGAACAAGCTGACGCTGCATGGATAACAACTCCTCTCAATGTATTCTACTTCACTGGGTATAGAAGCGAACCTCACGAGAGATTATTTGCACTATTAATTACAGCAAATGGAGATCAAACCTTATATTGTCCAAAGATGGAAGTTGAAGAAGTTAAGAATTCTCCATTTGAAGGAAAAATCATTGGTTACTTAGATACTGAGAATCCATTTGAAATTGACCCTTCATCTTTTAATAAGTTATTGATTGAAAGCGAACACTTAACAGTAAAACGTCAACGCGAGTTAACTCAAAACTTTGGTGTTCAACACTATGGCGATATTGATCAAACAATTAAAGAATTACGTAATATTAAAAATGAATCCGAAATTGAAAATATTCGCGAAGCGGCAAAGCTCGCTGACAAATGCATCGAAATTGGTACCGAATTCCTTAAAGTCGGTGTAACAGAACGTGAAGTAGTCAATCATATTGAAAATGAAATCAAAAAATTTGGTGTTAGTGAGATGAGTTTTGACACAATGGTATTATTTGGAGATCACGCTGCATCACCTCACGGAACTCCAGGAGAAAGAAAACTTGTTAAAGATGAATATGTATTATTTGATTTAGGGGTTATATATAATCATTATTGCAGCGATATGACACGTACAGTAAAATTCGGAACCCCTTCTGAAGAAGCTCAAACAATTTATAATATTGTTTTAGAAGCAGAAACCAATGCTATTGAGGCAATTAAAGCGGGCGTTCCTTTACAAGATATTGATAAAATCGCTAGAGACATTATAAGTGATGCTGGATATGGTGATTATTTCCCTCACAGATTAGGACATGGCCTTGGTTTAGAAGAGCATGAATATCAAGATGTTTCAAGTACAAATTCAAACCTACTTGAAGCAGGAATGGTTATTACGATAGAACCTGGTATATATGTACCTAATGTTGTTGGCGTACGTATTGAAGATGATATTTTAGTAACTGAAAATGGTTATGAAATACTAACAAACTATGATAAATAAAAATTAAAAATCCAGTTGAGTTTATAGTAAAAAACTATGTACTCAACTGGATTATTTATATTAAATCAATTATTAATCTTCTTTTAATGCATCTTCAACAGACGTATATTCTAAACCGAACGCTTCAGCTACTCCTTTGTGAGTTACATGACCTTTGTACGTATTTAAACCTAAAGATAATGCGTGGTTAGCTTTAAATGCTTCACGGTAACCCTTACTAGCTAATAATTGCGCATAAGGTAATGTTGCATTATTTAATGCAATTGTAGATGTACGAGGTACTGCACCTGGCATATTCGCAACTGCATAGTGAACAACACCATGTTTTACATATGTTGGATCATCGTGTGTCGTAATTTTATCTGTAGTCTCAAAAATACCACCTTGGTCAATAGCAATATCAACAATCACTGAACCATCTTTCATTTGTTTAATCATATCTTCAGTTACCAAGCTAGGTGCTTTTGCACCAGGGATTAATACGGCACCAATAACTAAATCACTTTCTTTTACTGCATTTTCAATATTTAATGGGTTAGACATAATTGTGTTCACACGACCATCAAATAAATCATCTAATTCAGCTAATCGTTTAGGGTTTACATCTAAGATTGTAACATTAGCACCTAAACCTAGTGCGATTTTAGCCGCATTTGTACCAGCTTGACCGCCACCGATGATAGATACTTTACCTTTTGGTACTCCAGGAACGCCTCCAAGTAAAATACCCATTCCACCGTTGAATTTTTGTAGGAATTGTGAGCCAACTTGAGCAGACATGCGTCCTGCAACTTCACTCATTGGTGTTAATAATGGTAATGAACGGTCAGGTAATTGAACCGTTTCATAGGCAATACCTACGACTTTATTTTCAACTAACGCTTGAGTTAATTTTTCTTCATTTGCAAGATGTAGGTATGTAAATAAGATGAGTCCTTCTTTGAAATATTTATACTCTTCTTCCAATGGTTCTTTAACTTTAATAACCATTTCTACATCCCATACAGATGACTGTTCAGATACAATGTCAGCACCTGCATCTTTGTAATCTTTATCTTCAAAGAATGAACCTAAACCAGCATCTTTCTCAACAAGTACTGTATGTCCTTGCTCAACTAATGCATGTACACCACTTGGTGACAAACCAACTCTGTTTTCGTTATTTTTTATCTCTTTTGGAATACCAATTTTCATTCCATCCACCTCCATTACTATCGTAACGCTAAACCAATGAAAGCGCAATCAGAAAAAGTACACATTATTGTTAAAATATAAAGAGTAAAAATTCTGAAATTTGTGGTAATATATAAGTAAGAAAAGCTAAGGGGGTTATTAAGATGTTAACATACAAAAACATTTTAATCGCAGTTGATGGTTCACACGAAGCTGAGTGGGCTTTCAACAAAGCAGTAGACGTAGCTAAACGTAATGACGCTAAATTAACTATAGTGAACATTATCGATTCAAGAACGTATTCTTCTTATGAAGTATATGATGCACAATTCACTGAGAAGTCTAGAAGTTTCTCTGAAGAATTGTTAAAAGGTTATCAAGAAGTTGCAACACGTACTGGAGTTACTAACGTTGAAACTCGTTTAGAATTTGGTTCTCCTAAAGCAATTATCCCTAAAAGGTTAGCAAGTGAATTAGGTGTAGATTTAATTATGTGTGGTACTTCAGGTTTAAATGCCGTTGAAAGATTTATTGTCGGTTCTGTATCTGAAGCAATTGTACGTCACGCACCATGTGATGTATTAGTAGTACGTACAGAAGAAATCCCTGAAGATTTCCAACCTGAAGTTGCAACTCCAGAATTTAGAAAACAATATTCATAAAAGTTATATCTAACTATTCATTTACAAAGTGAGTTTAATATGGCGATAAGGTCTTTGACTTTATCGTCATTATTTATTTGTCACAATTTTATTTAAAAAAGATAACATACATTGTCTAATTACAATGCATGTTATCAGTATTAATAAATTATAATTCGCCAAATTTAACTGTATCTCTAGCAATCATAACTTCTTCATTTGTTGGAATAACAATAACTTTAACTGGTGAGTGTGGGTAATTGATAAATCCTTCTTCACCACGGATTGCTTCGTTTTTCTTAGGATCCCAATAGATGCCCATGAATTCTAAGCCTTCTAATACTTTGGCACGAACTGTTGAAGAGTTTTCTCCTACACCAGCTGTAAATACAATGACATCCACGCCATGCATTCTTGTAGCATAAGAACCAATATATTTATGAATTCTTGAAGCAAATACGTCTAATGCTAATTGTGCACGTTCTTTACCTTCTTCTGCATCACTTTCAAGGTCACGTAAGTCACTTGATGTACCTGAAATACCAAGTAGACCTGATTCTTTGTTTAATACATTAAGAACTTCTTCGGCGTTTTGACCAGTCTTTTGCATAATGAAAGGAATTAATGCAGGGTCGATATTACCTGAACGTGTACCCATTGTAACACCCGCTAATGGAGTGAATCCCATTGATGTATCGATTGATTCACCACCATCGATGGCAGCAATTGATGCACCATTACCAATATGACAAGAGATAATACGTAACTCTTCAATCGGTTTATTCATGATTTCAGCAGCACGTTGTGATACATATTTGTGACTTGTACCATGGAAACCATATTTGCGAATACCATAATCTTTATAGTATTGGTAAGGTAAGCTATATAAATATGATTGTTCTGGCATTGATTGGTGGAATGAAGTATCAAACACTGCTACATGAGGAATGTTTGGTAATAATTTTCTGAATGCACGGATACCCATTAAGTTAGCAGGGTTATGTAATGGTGCTAATTCACTTAATGACTCAATTTGTTCTTCCACTTTATCTGTAACTAATGCAGACGTTGGGAATAACTCACCACCGTGCACGACACGATGTCCTGTACCAACAATATCATTAATGTCATCAATGATGCCATGTTGTTTGAAACTGTCTAACATGATGTTAATTGCTTCTTCATGATCCTTGATATCTTTAACATCTTTAATTTTTTCACCATTCACTTCAATTGTGAAGATTGAATCTTTAATACCGATACGTTCGATTAAACCTTTTGTTACTAGAGTTTCTTCAGGCATTCTTATTAGTTGGAATTTTAAAGAAGAACTACCAGCGTTAATCGCTAAAACTAAACTAGACATATATTATTGTCCTCCAATTTATTAATTAATATCCATATTTATTTAACCATTAATACAGCCATAATTCAAGAATATCACAGTTTATTTTTGAGGATGATTGTCTTTCATCCAAGTATTTAATTCACCAATAAATCCTTGGAATTGATTAGGATTTTTAAAATCAGGAATATTTGCTAATAACACTTCAACTGGCTTAGTCTCATTCGATTTTTTCTTTTGTAAAATCAATATTGATTTACGCGCATTTTCGTTCTTAAATAACGTCTTAGGTAAATTTAGAAATGCTTGCATTTCTGTTTCTGTAGCAATGAAATTTTCCAACTGTTTTACATTGTCATCTTCAAAAATATTACTTGGAACTACTAAAAATGCGAAACCAGATTGTTTCAAGGCAGTAATTGCTTGTTCAATTAGTAAATAGTGAGAATAGCTATGCCCTTCTTTAAAACCTAATTGCATTTCATGACTTCGTTCATCTAGAGGATAATATCCTATCGGTAAATCACCAATAACAATATCCGCTTCTTCTAATGGTAACGGCATAATTGCATCCTGAGGATAAACATCAAACGGTATCTCCAAGAAATTTGCTAAATGTACACTAACTCTTGAAAGTACCGGATCAACTTCAATAAGATGATGCATAATTGTAGTATCCTTAAGCACTTCATTAACAGATGCACTTAAATGGCCTGCACCACTAGCGATATCTACAACATGTAATTCTTCGTTGTTTTCAGTAAATTTTTGAACTAAAAATCCGAGAATTAAACCAATAGAATCGGGTGTTATTTGGTGATTGGCTTGAATCGTTTCTTCTTGCATTAAACTTAAATAAGCGAACTGAAATGCTTTTCTACGATCTTGTAATGTGGCTTGTTCCAATAATTCACGTTTATTACTATAAACATCTTCCATCGCTAATCCTAAATTCTCAATAAAACTTTGACCGTTTTGTTCATTTAAAGCTTTAGCTTTTTCATCTAATGTTTTGAAAAGCTTTTCCATGATTGTTTGTTCTTCACTCATAAACTTAATCCTCTCCATTAAAAAAGTGTCCATTCGGTTTATTTCTTAAAAATAATCAACGCTAATTTAAAGTAGCATTTCTGAAATAAATATGGACACTTTTACGTTATATCTATCTTCTAAAAATTGATATTAAATGTTGCGATATGCTTCTAATGCAGCATCAAAGTTAGGGAAATCAGTACCTTCACTAACTAATTCTTTATATACAACTTTGTCATTGCTATCTAATACAAAAACAGAACGAGCTAATAATCTTAACTCTTCCATAACAACACCATATTGTTGACCAAATGATAAGTCTTTATGGTCACTTAAAGTAATAACGTTATCTAAACCATTTGATGCACACCATCTTTTTTGAGCAAATGGTAAATCTGCAGAAATCGTTAAAACAACACCGTCTTCTTGCGCCGCTTCTTCATTAAATTTACGAGTTTGTTGGTCACACACACCTGTATCAATAGAAGGTACAACGCTGATTAATTTCTTTTGACCTTTATAATTTTCTAAACTAACTTCATTTAAATCGTTATCTAATACTTTAAAGTCAGGAGCATGTTGCCCTTCTGATACTTCAGAACCAGCTAAATGAATTGGATTATTTTTAAAAGTAATTTGTGTCATGATGAAATGACCTCCTATAGTATTTATCATTATATTGCTATCATACGACAGTCGTAAAACTTAAATCAATCATTTAAAACTAAATCATATCTAATGTTAAAGTAGTTGTAAAATGTAGTCATATGTGTTTTTCAATATTAGAACTGTTGTAACGATGATAAAAAGTATCTTTACATAACCAACACCATTACTTATGGCAAATTGTGCACCTACATATGAACCAATTATCATACTTACAGCCATAATTAAGCCATACACAAAATCAACCTGACCTAAGATAATAAACAGAACTAATGCACCTAAATTAGAAGCAAAGTTTAAGACTTTCGCGTTACCTGTTGCACTTAAAAAATCAAATCCAAACATAAGCAAAACAAATAACATAAAAGAGCCAGTGCCTCCACCTAAGAAACCATCATAAAAGCCAATCATTAACATTAAAGATACAAAAATGACAGCTTTACCAATTGTTAGCTTAGAAAATGTGCGCACATTTCCCCAATCTTTTTTCGTAATTGTATATATCAGTACAAGGCTCAATATAATGATAATTAAAGGCATTAAAACTTGTGCAGGCAACATAGTAGCTAAACTAGCACCGCCTGCTGCAAATATAAACACAAATGGAAATAACTTAAGTACAATATTTAAATCTACTTTGCCTGAACGTATAAACTTAATTGCACTTGTAAGCGAGCCAAATGAACTGGCTAATTTGTTAGTACCAAGCGCCAATGAAGGTGGTATTCCTATAGCTAATAGAGCTGGTGTTGAAATTAGGCCCCCACCACCTACTACTGCATCGATAAAAGCAGCTAAAAATCCAAATACTATAATAATCAATATAATATTTAGCGTTATCTCCATGATGCATATCCCCTTTGTTTTTAATACTTGATTACTCTATTTTAGAATAACTCATCAATTAATGCATCAGTGTTTTGGTCTTTTTCGCTTTTATAATCTTTGTTAATCGTTAATGTTTCAATATTATCTGCTGCACGTTGAACCATTTCATCGAAGTTAAATACACTTTCATATTTAATTACTTTATCAAAATCTGGTTCAGTTACAGGATTTTTAGGAGTAAAAATAGTACAACAGTCTTCATAAGGTTGAATCGAAACATCAAATGTACCAATCTCTCGTGCTTTCTTTACAATATCTTCCTTATCAAGCGAAACAAGTGGTCTTAAAATCGGAGTAGAAGTCACATCATTAATTGCGTACATACTCTTTAATGTTTGACTTGCCACTTGTCCTAAATTTTCACCGTTAACAATCGCATTAGCCCCAACTTTTTCTAATACAATGTCCGCTACACGTAACATCATGCGACGTGTAGATGTCATTGTGTATCTAGGGTGAACTACTTTATTTATTTGTTTTTGTAATTCTGTAAATGGCACTATGTGCAATTTTATTGGCCCCACTCTTTCAGAGAGGATACGTGTAAGTTCAATCACTTTGTCTTTAGCTTTTTCACTAGTGAAAGGTGGACTATGGAAATGAATCGCTTCTATATAAACACCACGTTTCATAATCTCCATTCCAGCTACTGGAGAGTCTATGCCTCCTGACAACATTAAGAGTGTTTTACCGCCAGTGCCAACTGGTAAACCACCAGCACCTTCATAAATCTGTGTGAATACATACACACCATCCATTCTTACTTCAACTCTTACGTTATGATCCGGTTGTTTTACATCAACCGATATACCTTCAGTTGCTTGTAAAATCGCACCTCCAAGTTCACGTTGTAAAGCATATGTGTCCATTGGAAATGACTTATCTACACGTTTAACATCAATTTTGAATGTCTCTCCCGGTTTAAAATCTTGAGCTAAATCAACACATAATTTTTTTATTTCATCTAATTCTTGAGATGTTTTATGAACAGGACTAATAGATTTAATACCAAATATTTTAGTTAAGCGATTGATTACCTCTTGTGCATCCGCTTCTTCAGATAACGAGATATACATTCTATCTCTCTTTCCTTTAACGTGGGTTCCTTCTATCGTTTGTAAAGACTTAATAACGTTATCTTTCAAAGCATTTACAAACTTTTTCCGATTTGCTCCTTTTAAAGTCAGTTCACCATATCTAACTAATAAATGATCAAACTCCATTTACTTTAACAACTCCTTAATTTCTTTGTATATTGTTCCAAATTTCACTTTAAATTGATGAATATCTTCTTGAGTAGTCATATCTCCTAAGGATAATCTAATACTTCCTTCAATTTTATTTTCCGGAAGTCCCATTGACATTAAAACTTCATTTAGTTTCCCTCTTTTAGATGAGCAAGCGCTTGTAGTTGAAACCATGATATCCAATTTAGAAAATGCATTAACTAAGACCTCACCTTTCACACCTGGAAACGCAATATTTAATATTTGCGGTGCACAATCCATAGGAGAATTGATATATACACCTCTAAACTCTTTTAAAAATTCACGTAATTCATGGTTATAATCACTTAATCGTTGATTACGTTCATTTAAATTATCCATTGCTAAAGTTATTGCTTTCACTAGTGACACATTCATTGGCAAGTTCACTGTTCCACTTCTTACGCCGTATTCTTGTCCTCCTCCATGAACAATAGGCTCTAATTTATCTTTATTGTCAATTAATAGGAGACCTTGTCCTTTAAGTCCATTAAATTTATGGCCACTAAAGCTTACACTATTAACACCTTCAAGGTCCATTTTTACCTTTCCCAAAGCTTGAACTGCATCAACATGTAAATGTGCTTTAGGATATTCTTTTAATATGTTCACTATTTCATTAATAGGTTGAATTTGTCCCATAATATTATTCACATACATACAAGAAACAAGGCCGACCTTATCATTCATCAATGAAGCTAAATGTTCAATATCAACACGGCCATCCGCATTAACATCAACATATTTTAATACAAACCCATCTTCTTCTAAGTTTCTCATAACTTCTAAGACAGATGGATGTTCTAAAACGGAAGTAATAATTTCATTTGCAAATTGCTTTTTACGATAAGCAATACCTTTTAAAGCTATATTATTCGATTCAGTGGCACCACTTGTGAAAATAACATCTGTATTTTGTCCTATAGATAACATTGAAGATATACGTTCTTTTGCTTGTAGAAGCACCTTCTCCGCTTGCAACCCCCACTTGTGAGGACTATTTGGATTGAAATAAACAGTTTCATTTACTTTATTAAATGAATCGAGTACATCTTTATGAGGCTTAGTAGTGGCTGCATTATCAAAATAGATCACTTAAAACACTCTCTTTCATTCACTATTAAATTATTTATTTACCCTTTGTAAATTTATCTTTTATAGACATATTATTCAAAAATAGATACTAAAGAATTATACTATTTTTAAATAAAAATAAAAGGCGTCGGACTCAAATTAAATGATTTTGAGTTGAAAACTTATTTAGCATTATTTATTAAGCGTTCTGAATTAAAGTAACTCCCCCTTGAATTCAATAACTTTATATGAGTTTAAATAAATCAAAAAAGATGGGACAAAATTCATTGTCCCACCTCAAAATAGACTACTATTTATTTGCTTTAACCTAACATTTATTACTTACCAAGGTTATAAATTTTTATTGTCAATATGACAAGCGAAATTAACCTTTGGCTACCTCATCTTCAATATATTTAGTAATTCCAGGTTCTACACTTTCAAGTGCTTGTTCTGAAATTTCAATTGATCGTTTGTAACGATTATTTTTAAACAAGCGTTCTGCTTCGTTTAAACTCTTATCTACATTATTATGATCTTTACGATAACGGTTACCATATTGAATTAAACGTTCTGCGTATACGGCATTCACCAATACATCATTTGCTTCATCTTCAAAAGTATTCATTTGAATAACAATTTTGGCAACTTTATCTTTAAGTTGTTTAACGTGAATTGGACGTTCACTAAATTGATCATTAGTTTCACGAACTTCATGGTCAATTTCATTTTTCATAATAATGAATCTTTCAGGTACACTTGTTAAATTTGAAGCTAAAAGTCGGCGATAAACTTCTTCTTTTTTAGATTGAATTCTTAACAGATTATCTTCTGCCTCAGCTTCATCCTCTCTCAATTGAATAAGATGATTTTGTAATTTTTCTTGGTTCTCATTAATTACTTTAACGTGATCGTCTAAATATTCTAAGTTGTCTTTAACTTCGCTGTAACGTACAGCAGATTTAGCCATTTCTTTAAGAATTTCATCATATACTGCTACTAAATTTTGAATTTCGTTCTCATGTTGTCTAATGCTATGAACATCACTTTCATTAATGAAATAATTTTCACGAATATAGTCAATTTCTGTACGTAATGTGTAATTCATCTCTCGTGCTTTGAACAATTCATCAGTAATTTGTTCTTTAGTTTCTTCCACTTCATTTTTAGCTTTAACTTCATGCTCAATCAAATCATACATTTCATCAAGCTTATCATTAATTTGTTCAAGTTTATCGTTTGCATTATCTAACTCAAGACGACTGATCATAGGTTCTACAAAATTCAACTCTGTCTTTAAGCTTTGTAGCGTACCATCGATTTTAACGTGATCTAGATCATAACCGTTCATCTTTAAGTCACGACAGCCATATTTTAAATCTTGAAATTGCCCAGGTAGTTCTTTTTGAGCTTCTCTAATTAATTCTGGAATTTCATCCATATACTTTTGGACTTCATTCATAGATTCATTTAGACCCATAATGTGGTTGTGTGCTTGAACGTAATTACCTTCTTCTTTAAGTTCTTCATACTGTACAAGTTCTGGCTCAAATGATTCAATTCTTTTTTCAAGTGGTGAAGCTGCATCGCCGAACTGATGTCTGTTAGCTAACACATCACGCTTCATTTCTCGATAATTAGTCTTGCACTTTTCATAAACTTGTTCATTTTCCTTATGTAAAGATACAATTTCATTAACATCTTCAACTTGTTGTTGATACCCAGCTTCATATTTATCCATTAATTCATGTGCATCGTCAATATCACTTTGAGCTCCAGAAAATTGAAACTTATCAAGTTGAATTTCAGCATCGTGGATTTTTTCCTCTACGGGTGCTAAATAGTTATTTGTATAGTCTAAGGTGTCTCTCTTAAAGGCATCAT
Organism: Staphylococcus sp. HMSC14D10; assembly: GCF_001808125.1. NCBI lineage: Bacteria > Bacillati > Bacillota > Bacilli > Caryophanales > Staphylococcaceae > Staphylococcus > Staphylococcus sp. HMSC14D10. Next base: position 156,920 of record NZ_KV792248.1, read on the forward strand.
ATTTTGTTCTAGTTTCCCCTTTTAAATTTAATTCAGAAAGTTGTTTTAAATTTTCCTCAAAAGGTAATCTTTGAACTTTTAACTTACGTTCTTCAGCTTCTTCAACAATTTTTCGTTTGTTAGAACGTAAATAAAACATGATTCCTACAATGATTAAAACAATGATAATTATTGTTAATATTGTGTATAAAACCATCTCATTCTCCTCCTATGTTATCATTATTATAACGCAAATACCGCTTTCATTAAACTAGTAAATGAATGAATTGATAGAATAAATTTTTCCATTTATAATTTATTAAAAATAACAAAATGAGGTAAGCATATGCCAATAATAAAAGAAACAAATTATAATTTATTAACGAAACAGCTTCAAAGTTTAATCGAAGACGAACAGAACCTTATCGCAATTCTAAGCAATACATCAGCTATATTAAATGATAATTTAGATCAAATTAATTGGGTTGGTTTTTATCTTATTGAAAAAGAAGAACTTATTCTTGGACCTTTTCAAGGTCATCCAGCTTGCGTTCATATTGCAATTGGCAAAGGTGTCTGTGGTACTGCAGTTGCAGAAGATAAAACTCAGTTAGTTAAAGATGTACACGCGTTCCCAGGACACATTGCTTGCGATGCAAACAGTAAATCAGAAATAGTTATTCCAATTCATGTCAATGATGAAATAATTGGGGTTCTAGATATTGATGCACCTATCACAGATCGATTTACTAATGAAGACAAGGAAGGTTTAGAAGTTATTGTCAAAGTTCTTGAAAAACAGCTAACTAAATAACTAAAAAGTATTGACACTTTGTAAAATACTGTTACAATGAACCTTGTGTGAATTAACGAAAATAGCAGTTGTATATCAATGAGCTCTATGTTGTTCCCGATGAGGACGTGTCGCGTAACTGACGCTATAAGGTGAAGACACATAAAACAACATATCCTATTGGGCATGCAACACTCTTTTTTGTTTATTCATAACAACAAAAAAGAAAAAGGAGGAGTCTTAATATGGCTCGATTCAGAGGTTCAAACTGGAAAAAATCTCGTCGTTTAGGTATCTCATTAAGCGGTACTGGTAAAGAATTAGAAAAACGTCCTTACGCACCAGGACAACACGGTCCAAACCAACGTAAAAAATTATCAGAATATGGTTTACAATTACGTGAAAAACAAAAATTACGTTATTTATATGGAATGACTGAAAGACAATTCCGTAACACATTTGACATCGCTGGTAAACAACACGGTGTACATGGTGAAAACTTCATGATTTTATTAGCTAGTCGTTTAGACGCAGTTGTTTATTCATTAGGTTTAGCTCGTACTCGTCGTCAAGCACGTCAATTAGTTGGTCACGGTCACGTTGAAGTTGATGGTCGTCGTGTTGATATTCCATCATATTCATTAAAACCTGGTCAAGTTATCACTGTACGTGAAAAATCACAAAATTTAGACATCATCAAAGAATCTGTTGAAATTAATAATTTCGTACCAGAATACTTAGACTTTGATGCAGATAGCTTAAAAGGTACTTTCGTACGCTTCCCTGAACGTAGCGAATTACCAGCTGAAATTAATGAACAATTAATCGTTGAGTACTACTCAAGATAAGTTCATGATAATGAACAACCACCCTTCCTTATGGAATGGGTGGTTTTTTTATTCATAGATGATCAAAGTGATTTTATATTCTAAAGATATCCTCTGGTAAATCAGAAATAATGCCATCTACGCCAAGATTGATAAGTTTTTTAACATCTTTCGGTTTATTCACAGTATATGGAATAACCTTCAATGATTGACTATGTGCATTTTTTATAAATTTAGAATTAACTAATTTGTAATTAGGATTAACAAAATTTGCATAATCAGATATTTCTTCAAAGTTTGGAGATTTATACCAATATTTCTTTCTACTAATAAGCAACCCCAATTGATACTCACTATCCAATGAGTTTAAACGTTTCACACAATCTTCATCAAAAGATTGAATGATTGCCTTATGTTTAGGAACTTTATATATTTCTAAAGCATTCAATACAGCTTTTTCTATTCCGGGATATTGATGTGGAACTTTAATCTCAATAAGTAATTTTTTTGAAAAATTTTTAATTAAGGATAACACCTCTTCAAATGTCGAAATCTTAGTATTTTGAAAGGATTTATCATGTTTTACTCCAAAATCAAATGTTAACAATTCTTCAAGTGTATAGTCTTTTACTTTTCCTTCACCATTTGAAGTTCGATTAATAGTGTCATCATGTATAACAACTAAATGATTGTCTTTGCTGAAATGTACATCTATTTCTAACATATCAACATGTTGCATTAAAGCCGCCTTAAAACCAACAAGAGTATTTTCTGGAAATTGATTCGATAAACCACGATGAGCAACTATTTGAAATGCTTGATTAGGTTTATTAATTTTCATAAAAGTCACCTTTCTTTAATTATGTCACAGTTTAAACTACACTTAAATTACCATATTATAAGTGGAGGTTAAACATAAATGGTTAAGCATGATTTTAAGGTACAAACAAAATGGCGTGGTGGAAGAGAAGAAGTTGGAACTGTTAATGGAGACATTATTTCTGAACAAATTTCTATACCTGCACCGCTTGGTGGTAATGGAGTAGGTACAAATCCTGATGAATTATTAGTATCAGCAGCATCGTCTTGTTATATCATCTCATTGGCAGCAACATTAGAAAGAGCAAAATTTACCGACATCGATCTGATAAATGATTCAGTGGGTACTGCCATATTCGAGAATGGTAAGTTTAAAATGGCAACAATAACACATTATCCTAAAATTTCAGTGACTGCGGAACACAAAGAAAGTCTTGAGAAACGACTTCCTAAATTATTAGAAATAGCTGATAGTAATTGTATGATTTCGAATTCTATACGTAATAATGTAGAAATTAAAATTCAAGCGTCAATTCAATAATTGTTAAAATTGCGCTAGTTTCACCATGAATCTCATATAAACATGGTGATTGCTCTTTTAAATTATCAGAATATTTGGTAAAATGATTAAATCTTATACCGTGGGAGGAAATTTAATGAATTATTATGAACCACTTTTATTAACACCAGGACCTACTCCAGTTCCAAAGGAAATCAATCATGCTTTAGGTTTACCTATGGTTGGTCACCGTTCACCAGATTTTGAATCTATAGCTAAAAAAGCATTTAACAATTTAAAACCCATTTTTGGTACAGAAAATGAAGTTATGATTTTAACATCAAGTGGCACTAGTGTCTTAGAAGCAAGTATGTTAAATATAGTTAATCCCGATGATCATTTTGTCGTTATAGTGTCAGGCGCATTTGGCAATCGCTTTAAACAAATTGCTGAGACATACTATAAAAATGTACACATATATAATGTGGAATGGGGACAATCCATTGATATTAAAGAATTCATAACATATCTTAACAATTTAAATCATCAAATCAGTGCTGTATTTACTCAATTCTGCGAAACGTCAACAGCTGTCCTACATCCTGTAGGTGAACTTGGTAAAGCATTGAAAACATTCAATCAAGATATCTACTTTGTTGTAGATGGTGTGAGTTGTATTGGTGCTGTAGATGTTAATTTAGAGCGTGACTACATAGATGTGTTAGTTTCTGGGAGTCAAAAAGCAATTATGTTGCCACCTGGTCTAGCATTCGTAGCTTATAATGATCGTGCATTGAAACGTTTCAAAGAAGTGACTACACCACGCTTTTACTTAAATTTAAATAAATACTTTGACTCACTTCAACAAGATTCTACTCCTTTTACACCAAATGTCGGGTTATTTAGAGCAGTAAACGCTTATGCTGAATTAATTCATTCTGAAGGATTTGAAAATACCATTAAACGTCACTATATTATTAGAGACGGTCTAAGATTAGCTTTAAATGCATTAGATTTGGAACTTTTAGTAGAAGATGATTTCGCTTCCCCTACGGTAACATCATTTATACCAACATCCAAAGATGAATTAACTCATATTAAATCAACTTTAAAAACAAGATTTAATATTACAATTGCTGGTGGTCAAGGTAAATTGAAAGGAAAGATTTTACGTATCGGACATATGGGTAAAGTCTCACCTTTCGATATGCTTTCAGTGATAAGTGCTTTAGAGATTATACTTACAGATTACCGTCAAACGAATTATATTGGTAGAGGCTTAACAAAATTTTCAGAGGTGATTCATAGTGAAGCATAATATTCTAGTGTCAGACCCTATTTCAACAGATGGATTACAAAGTTTATTAAACCATTCTGATTTTAACGTCGATATTAAAACGGATTTAGATGAACAATCACTATTAGATATTATAGGTGATTACGAGGGTTTAATTGTTCGTAGTCAGACGCAAGTTACTCAACAAGTCATTGAAAAGGCTAGTAATTTGAAAGTTATCGCCCGTGCTGGCGTTGGCGTAGACAATATTGATATTGACGCTGCTACTCTCCAAGGTATTTTAGTCATTAATGCACCTGATGGTAATACTATTTCTGCAACTGAACATTCAGTAGCTATGATTTTAGCGATGGCTAGAAATATTCCTCAAGCGCATGCATCTTTAAAAAATAAGGAATGGAATAGAAAAGCATTTAAGGGTGTCGAACTTTACCACAAAATATTAGGTGTCATAGGTGCAGGACGAATAGGTATTGGTGTAGCACAACGTCTTCAAAGTTTCGGTATGAAAGTGTTAGCTTATGACCCTTATCTTACTGAAGATAAAGCACAGCAATTAGGCGTTAAACTTGCTACTATAGATGAAATAGCTAGACAAGCTGATTTTGTAACAGTTCATACGCCATTAACACCTAAAACAAGAGGTATTGTGAATGCTGATTTCTTTTCAAAAGCAAAGCCAACATTGCAAATTATTAACGTCGCAAGAGGCGGTATCATCAATGAAGATGATTTATTAAATGCACTAAATAACAATCAGATCGCACGTGCTGCATTAGACGTATTTGAACATGAACCTCCTACCAATTCACCATTAATTGAGCATGATAAAATCATTGTTACGCCACACTTAGGTGCATCAACTATTGAGGCTCAAGAGAAAGTTGCAGTATCAGTGTCAGAAGAAATTATAGATATACTGGAAAACGGTAATGTAACACACGCAGTCAATGCCCCAAAAATTAGTTTCAATGATATAGATGAAATAACACAACAATGGATTGAAATAGGTGAGTTATCTGGTGAATTAGCAATTCAATTAATTGAAGGTGCACCGAGAGAAATCAAGGTGACTTTTAATGGTGATGTCGCTAAACAGGAAACTGACTTAATTACACGCTCAATTGTAAAACAAATTTTGCAACAGGATTTAGGAGATCGTGTTAATATCATTAATGCTTTTGCACTTTTAAATGAACAAGGTGTAACACGTAATGTTGAAAAAAGAGCATCACAAGGTACTTTTAGTAATTATATTCAAGTTCATTTAGTTAGTGATACGGAAGAAATAAAAATTGGTGCCACTGTCATAGCTGGCTTTGGTGCTCGTATTGTACGTATTAATGATTACTCTGTTGACTTTAAACCTAATGCCTACCAACTTGTTTCTTATCATGATGACAAGCCTGGTATGGTCGGTTTAACTGGTCAGCTACTAGGTAAACATAATATTAATATTGCATCAATGTCACTTGGCAGAAATGTACAAGGAGGCCAAGCGATGATGGTATTATCAATTGATCAACCTGTTACTGAGGATATTATCAATGAACTATATGATGTGGGTGGTTTCGATAAAATATATGGAACTACACTTTCAGTCAAATAACTAATCTTTTTAAAGATTCACTACTATAACTACTTGAAATAATAATGCCCCTCAATGATGAATTTTACTTCATCATTGAGGGCGTATTTATACTAATGATTTAATATCAATTTATGGTGAATTAACCTTACAATAAAATATTTTTAATTAAACCTATATGATCAACAATATAATCCGCTTCATGATGCTCCAATTCTTTACGAGCCTCTTGCCCTTTTAACCCTGTTAATGTACCTATAAAAGTAGCACCTATTTGTTTAGCACAGAATAAATCAGCCAATGAGTCACCAACAATGATTACATCTTCTTTATTTACAATTTGATCTTGTTGAGTAATGAATTGTTTATAATTCTCCTTGTTATTTCCATATAGAGTAGCTATGTAGCAAAAAGGATTAGGCTTACCTAGAGGTATAAATTCAGGATATTCATTTTCAGCTTCCATAACATCACTTGCAGTAACAATGTGATTATCTGAAAAGAACGCTTTTAAACCTAAAGATTCAAATGGAACTAATGTCTCAGTTCTAGGTCTACCCGTAGCTATTGCAAGATGATAGCCTCTCTCTTTAAGAGAATTAAGTAATGACTTTATCTCTTCAATAGGTCTAAGAACAGTTTCGTGATAAATAAAACCATTAATGCCATCAAGAATAGAAGGCTTTTCTTCAACTTGTTCAAATAATTCAGAACCCAAGTATAATTCTTGGTATAAATCTCTTGCAACAAACCATAGAGGTCCTTTAAGTTTAAACAAACACGCATCATTAACATTTAATTCTTTCTTAGCATATTGTTCTAACTCAGCATAAATATTATTTTTACCACCTTGACTATGATTAATAAAATTCATAGGAAGTTCATAATCGATTTTAAAATCTTTATTGATCAATGACTGAATGTCTTGAATACTTCTAGCTGAAAATTGATTATCTTCTATAATGTCTTTAATTTGTTGAAAGGTGAATTGCTTCATTAAATGGATAAAATGTATGCAAAAAACTACAAATAACATATCCCAATTTGAATTTAATCCCATTGATTTTAATCGATTAAGAATTATATCATTATTAAATACTTTACTGCGAATATTATTTATAGTTTCGTCACATAATATATTTAACTTAAATGATTTATCTAAACCTAAAAAATGTTCACTTTTAAGTAACGCCTCTATAGTTAAAGCTGACGTATCGAAACAACGTTCCTCACTTAAGAATACACCGTCTACATCAAATAAAATTGATTTCATGACTTTCCGCTCCATTATTTTTGAATATTCTGATACTTATAATATTAACGTCTTATATCTCAATGTCAATAAAACTATAATAAAAAACTGATGAATTCTAGGTAGCCTCCTAAAATTCATCAGCTAATTGAACAACACATATTTATCAATATGTTTATATCTTATCAAATCAGTAAGACATATTTTGTCTGTCTTAATACTTTTAAAAAATGAAACTATAAATTTTACATTTGCTTTTCAATTTCATCTGCGACCTGCTGTACATGAGTGCCAATTATAACTTGTGCTGAGTGTTGACCATTTTTGGTTACCCCAACCGCTCCTGCATTTCTAATTTTTTGTTCGTCAATAATAGAATTATCCTTTAATTCCATTCTTAATCTAGTAGCACAATTGGTCAATGTAGTAATATTTTCACTACCACCTAATCCTTCTAAGATTTGACTTGCTGTGTGATGATATTTGCTTTTACTTGTAGTTTCAGCCCCATCTTTCTTAGTTGTATTAGCAGTTGGATCAGCTAATAAATTGTCACCACGACCAATTGTGTTGAGGTTAAAGATTTTAATGACAAATCTAAAGATAAAGTAATATAAAACGAAGAATACAATGCCTTGAACTAAAATCATTAACGGATGATTAGCCACTGGATTGATTAGTGATAATACGTAATCAATTAAACCTGCACTAAATGAGAATCCTGCTGTCCAATGAAATAGTGCAGCTATAAATAATGACAAACCGGTTAATAATGCATGGATTACAAATAACACCGGTGCAACAAACATAAATACAAATTCAATCGGTTCAGTTACACCAACCATAAATGCAGAAATGGAACTTGCTATAAACCAACCATATACTTGTTTTTTCTGAGCAGATTCAGCGGTGTGATACATCGCCAATGCTGCAGCTGGAATACCAAACATCATAATTGGGAAGAACCCTGCTTGATATCGACCAGTAATACCTTTGATTGCATCTTGTCCAGTTTGGAATTTACCGATATCGTTAATTCCTGCTGTATCAAACCAGAACACAGCATTTAATGCATGGTGAAGCCCAGTAGGAATTAATAGTCGGTTAAAGAAGCCGTATAGGAATGCACCGAATGGTCCAAAACCAACTAACCATCCACCAAATGCCACAATAGCTGAATATACAAATGTCCATGCAAATAATAAAATCACAATTAAAAAAGTACAATAGAATACTGTCATAATTGGAACTAATCGCTTACCACTAAAGAATGATAACGCTGTAGGTAATTCCACATCACTGAATTTGTTAAAACAGTATGCTGCAATTAGTCCTATTATAATACCAATAAACACATTTGAATTATCCATCTTACTAAATCCGTCGTTTACAGCACTCTCTTTTATATTAAATAATGATGCTACGAACTCAGGAGATAATACTTTAACGACCAGTGCAAATCCCAAAGCACCCGCTAATGCGACTGCACCATCATTTTTCTTTGCCATACCAATCGCAACGCCAATTGCAAAGATAAGCCCTAGTTGGCCTAGTATTGCATTCCCTACCGTACTGAAGAATAATGACACAGTTGGTAATATATTTAATGCTTTAAGCAAATTACCAATTCCAACGATTATTGCGCCAGCGGGTAAAACAGCTACTGGTAGCATTAAGGATCTCCCTAAATTTTGAAAAAACTTAAACATTTCACTCACTCCCAAAACACATATTATTCAAATAATTTATATATAACTAAGATATGTATATAGTTCCTTAATTAATTTACCATAAATGTAAGCGCTTTTGATGTGTCAATTTTAAATCATTTTAAAAATATAATAAGCATACAGGTATCTAACACGCTAAAGCTCTTCAACCTATAAATGTAGAATTTTAATTTTAAATAAATTTATAAAAATAAAAGTCTCGTATTAAATTCACTGAGATTAATTAAGTGTATACTTAAAAACAAAAACACCCTATTAAAATAACTATTTGAGTCATTAAATAGAGTGTTTATTGTTAATTAGTTACTATAATTTATTTATCTAGACTATCTTGAATTAAGTGTAGTTCTTTTTGTAATTGTGCTGTACGTCTTTCAATTTCATGTGTTAAATAATCTATTTTTTCATTTCTTTTTAAATCTTTAGGAATATCTGATTGATAAATTGGCTCACCAAATTTAATAAGTGCCTGACCTGTAATTAAACCAAGTAATTTTTTAGGTCCAACATAGGCTGCTGGTAAAATTGGCGCTTTGCCTAACATTGCAATAGTTGAAGCGCCTCTTTTTAATGGAGCCCCTTCAGCTGATGTACGATGTCCCGTTGGGAAGATACCAACAGTTTTATTTTCTTTTAACAAATTAACTGGTCTTTTCAATGTACTTGGTCCTGGATTTTCACGGTCAACAGGAAAAGCATTCAATGAAGTTAAAAATTGACCAAACCATTTATTATTAAATAATTCTTTTTTAGCCATGTAATGAATTTCATTAGGAACTAATGCCATACCTAACATGATCACTTCATTATAACTTTCATGAGTACATGTTACTACGTATTTGTTATCTTTAGGAATATTCTCCTTTCCAATAACATATAATGATTTAGCCATTTTAACTAATATAAAATCTAATAGTCTACTTATAAATTGATACATTATGTCACCTGCTTATTGATTTTTATACTTTATTGATTTTATCATTATCCTTATATATGAACAACTTATCAAAAGATACATCTAAAGTCTGATAGTGGATTACTAGCAATATTTGATTAAACCTTTCATAATTAAATAAAGGGTTAATATTATAATGGAGGTTAAAAATGTCTGAATTTAATCAAGAGAATCAATCAAATTATAACAACTATCAGCAACCTCAACCTGGAAAACCTAAATTCCCATGGTTTAAAACAATTATCGTTGCATTAATTGCTGGTGTGATAGGTGCTTTACTTGTCTTAGGTGCAAGTAAAATAATGGGATTAGTTGGAATAGATAATAGTGGTGCCCAAGTTCAAGAAGCCAATAATAGTAAAGGTGGAAATGTATTAGACGGAAAAAGTGATAACTATAAATCTGTTAATGCAATGATTAAAGATGTATCACCTGCGATAGTTGGTGTCATTAATATGCAAAAAGCTAATGGTCTAGAAGATTTTTTACAAGGTAAATCGTCATCCGAATCTGAAGAAGCAGGTATTGGTTCAGGTGTAATCTATCAAATTAATAATAATTCTGCTTACATTGTGACAAACACCCATGTAATAAGTGGTGCATCCGAGATTAAAGTGCAATTGCATAGTGGTAAACAAGTTAAAGCGAAGTTAATTGGGAAGGATACTGTATCAGATATAGCTGTCTTAAAAATAGATAATACTAAGGGTATCAAATCAATTAAGTTTGCTAATTCTTCAAAAGTGCAAACTGGGGATAGTGTATTCGCTATGGGTAATCCTCTAGGTTTGGAATTTGCTAATTCAGTTACTTCTGGAATTATTTCAGCAAATGAGCGTACAATTGAGTCAAATACTACTTCTGGTGGTACTAAAGTTAACGTCTTGCAAACTGATGCTGCAATAAACCCTGGTAACTCTGGTGGTGCATTAGTAGATATTAATGGTAACTTGGTTGGTATCAACTCTATGAAAATAGCCGCTGAGCAAGTAGAAGGTATTGGTTTTGCTATTCCAAGTAATGAAGTTAAAGTAACTATTGAACAACTTGTTAAAAACGGTAAAATTGAACGCCCTTCTATAGGAATTGGTTTACTAAATTTAAGTGATATTCCTAATTCTTATAAAAAAGAATTAAACACAGATCGTGATGATGGTATTTATGTTGCTAAAGTAAGTCGATCAAGTGAATTAAAAACAGGCGATATCATTACTAAAATAGATGATAAAACTGTAAAAGAAGATACTGATTTAAGAACTTATCTGTATCAAAATAAGAAGCCTGGTGAGACTGCTAAACTAACTGTTATACGTGATGGAAAAACGCTAACAGTTAATGTTAAGCTAAAAAGCCAGTCCGATATATCATCTACTCAATCATTTGACTCTGAATCAGACAATAGTCGAAACAGTCAATTTATACAATAGTTTTTCTAACAAAAGAACATAATACACAAATACGGCCAGTACATGATTAATCAAAATCAATTACTGACCGTATTATTACTTATATTGTCGCCTTTGACTTATTAGTAAGAAATAAAGCTGGAACAATAATTAAAATTAATGTAATGACTGATACTAAGAATCCAGCATGATAAGCGATAATACTGTGTGTCAAGGAATTACCTAATTGATTTATTGCAACTGAAAGAATTGTTGCAATAAAAGCTGTTCCAAAACTTGAACCAATATTTTCAATCATATTAATTCCCACAGCCGCTTCAGCTAATACGCTTTCTTTAATGCCCATATATGCATCAGTAGTTAAACCTAAATTAATGCCTCCAACACTACATCCTCTTAAAAATAAGATAATAGATAGAGCAATGATACTAGTATGATCTGTAATAAATAATAAAGGTATTGATCTAAACATCGATATTATAACACTTACTAAAACCACCCATTTCGCTCCATATTGATCGATCAATTTCCCCATGTATGGTCTTGTAATAAGCATTCCAATTCCCTGTGGTATAAGTGCTTGAGCTGCTTCAATAGGAGTGTAATGCTTAAATGTCTGAAAATATAACGGAATTATGAACATAGGTCCCATGATACCTATGTTCGAGAGAAATGAGTCTATAAATGATGCTGTATAATTTCCTTTACTAAAGAGTGATAACGACATAATGGTATTATCATGTTTAACTTTATTATGAATATAATACATAAGTATCATAATACAACCATTAATCAGAAGAAGAATAGTAGTTCTATTATAAAAACTATGGTAATCACTTGCTTTTGTTAAGCCGTATATGGTTGATATACTGATAAGACCTAGTAATATGATTCCTAACATGTCAATAGACTTACTTTTATTAAAAGGGTCAAAGTTCGATAAATATTTTATTTGCAATAATACGGCGATGATTACGACTAAGACATTAATAAAGAACATCCAGCGCCAAGACACAATATGAATTACAACTCCACCAATGACTGGTCCCATGATGGGCCCGAATATCATAGGTGTACTTACGACAGCCATGACTTTCCCAATATCGTCTTGACCCGTTGTCTTAATCAATAGCGTGAACATTAACGTTGTAATTATGCCCGCAGACAATCCTTGAATAATTCTGAACACAATAAAACTCTCTACATTCCAACTAATACGAGCTAATACAGATGTAATTCCAAATAGAATTGAGGCTCCTATAAATATATACTTCCCATTAAATTGATTGACCATCCATCCTGCTATTGGAATAACTAGCGCTAAAGCAAGGACATATCCTGTTATACCCACTGAGTGATTTCAATAGTAGTATTAAATGCGTTGTTAAGTTGTTTGATTGCTATATTAATCATTGTTGAATCTAACATAGGTGCTATAGCCCCTAATGCTATTGCCCAAGCAGCTATCATAATCTCTCGATACTTGACTATCATTTAATTTTTACATACGTTCCTCCTATATATTGTTTCCATGTCAACAAAATATACTCTCTTTTTGTTTTCTTGTCAGCAATATATAACAAATAAACTCGCTTAACCTGTAAGCGAGTTTTTAAGTTTAATCTCTTATAATGATTTTTTCTCTTGTTCGATTAGTTGAACCAAATGTTGATGATACCTATTAATGAAGGTCATCATATTATTAAATTCATCTTCTGTCATGCTGTCAAAAACACTTTGATCTCTATTTTGAAACGATTCATGTAATTCAGAGTGAATTTGATAAACGCTTTCACCCTGTGCAGTTAATTTAAAATATATTTCTTTTTTATTGTCTTTACTTTTAAAACTTTTCAATTAAACCTTTTTGCTGCAAACGTTTTGTTAATTTACTAATTGCACCTCTAGTCATAAATAGCTTATTCGCTAAATATTGTACATTGGGATTCTGATATTCTTTAATCGCTTCAACGCAATGAACTTCAGATGATTTGAACCCTTTAAGTGCTTGTTCCATTTTATCTTTATTTAGCCAACCTATTTTATTAAACAAATCTCTAAAGCTACTCATTAAAATTTCTTCTTTATTATTAGTCATTTCATCACTTCTTTTTAATCTTTATAACACATTTATTATACCCGTACTCTATTTATTTTTCATAAAAAGGGCAATGCGCAAAATCTATAAGATTTCGCTACATTGCCAATAAAATTAAACTTATTATTTATAGTTAACCATGAAATATTTTTTCTTACCACGACGAATGATTGTAAATTCATCATCTATTTTATCCTCATTGCTTAATTCATAGTCTACTGATTGTTGTCTTTCCCCATTAATATAAATAGCACCGTTATTAACATCCTCACGTGCTTGGCGTTTAGACGTCGCAATGCCTGTTTCAATTAAGACATCAATAATATTTGAAGTTTCAGTTGATAATTCAACTTGAGGAACATCTTTGAAACCTTCTTTTAATTCTTTGCCTGATAATGATTTTAAATTGCCGCTAAACAAAGCTTTAGAAATACGAATGGCATCATCTAATGCCTCTTTACCATGAATAAATTCTGTAACATTCTCCGCTAAGGCTTTTTGCGCTTCTCTTAAATGAGGTTCTTGATTTTTAGATTCTTCGAGACGATTAATTTCATCTTTATCTAAAAATGTGAAGTATTTCAAGAATTTAATGACATCATCATCTGATTGATTAATCCAAAATTGGTAAAATTCATAAGGGCTTGTTTTGTCAGCGTCTAACCATACAGCACCTGATTCTGATTTACCAAATTTCTTACCATCCGATTTCGTAACTAAAGGAATTGTTAAACCATATGCTTCAGTTTGTCCATACATACGTCGCATTAATTCAATACCACTAGTGATATTACCCCATTGATCTGAACCACCAACTTGTAATTTACAATTTAATTCACGGTTTAAATGACCAAAGTCGATAGCTTGAAGTATAGTATAAGTGAATTCAGTGTAAGATATACCATTCTCAAGGCGAGATTGAATAGAATCTTTACCTAACATGTAGTTCACACCAACATGTTTACCATAATCTCTTAGGAAACTAATTAATGAGATTTGACTCAACCAATCTTTGTTATTAACTAAAATGGCACCTTTATCCGTACCAAATTCAAATAATTTATGCATTTGAGCACTAATACCCTCAACGTTAGCCTCTACTTGGTCTTCTGTTTGTAGTATACGTTCTTCAGATTTACCGGATGGATCACCAATCATACCAGTTCCCCCACCAATTAGAACGATAGGTCGATGACCATGTTCTTGGAAACGTCTTAGAGTCATAAATGGAAGCAAATGACCAATATGCAGACTATCAGCAGTAGGGTCAGCACCACAATATAAAGAAATTTGTTCCTTATTTAATAATTCTTCAATGCTACTTTCATCTGTTTGTTGATAAATTAAACCTCTCCATTGTAACTCTTCAATTAAAGCGTTTGACATCAATATTCCTCCTAAACAAAGATTTTATTTTTAATATTTAGTGATCTATACTCTATTTATGAAAAATAAAAAGCACCCATACATCGTTAAATGTAAGGGCGCTTGAGCACGTTACCACCATACTTAAATAGCATATTGCTATTCACTCTATCAATGATACGTTCATTAATAAACGTTGGACAATTCATAATGAGGTGTATTCATATAAGTGCAACTATTAGTTCACAGCTACCACTAACTCTCTGGAAATCACAAAAATATTACTTGTCCTCTTATCCAAAATATATTGAATTGTAATTAATTATAAGTATTAAAAATATAAAAGTCAAATCAGTGATTATGGTATACTATATTTAAATTTCAAGATGCTTAAGGTGAAAGAGATGTTAACCAACATTAATAGAGATACTAAGTTTAATTCATTTGAAAAGTCCTACAAAAAAAAGAAACATGCAATTGTAGGATTATTTAGTGTTGGGTTATTTATATGTTTAATAGGATTTATAGGTACAGTTATTTATTTCAATCATTTAACGCATGAATCGTCTAAAATAAGCGATCGTGAATTAAAACAGAAAGTCTTGCATTTTGCAGGTGACGATTTAATAAATCATGAAAATTCTGATATCTTAAGTGAATATGATAAATCTGAGAACTCTCTAATAGTAGGTCCTAAACACGTCAATCCAAATGTCATTAAAGCCCTTACCTCTTCCGAGGATACCATGTTTTATAAACATAAAGGTATCCTTCCAAAAGCACTCGTACGAGCAATGATACAAGATGTATTTAATCTTGATCAAAGTACTGGTGGTAGTACAATTACTCAACAACTAGTTAAAAACCAAGTGCTATCAAGTAAAAAAACATATAGTCGAAAAGCAAATGAGCTTATTTTAGCAATGCGTCTTGAAAATTTATTGTCAAAAAATGAAATCATCTATACATATTTAAATATTGTACCTTTCGGTAGAGATTATGAAGGAAACAATATTACAGGTATTGCGTCTGCGTCTTATAGTTTATTCGGTATTCCACCGAAAGATTTAAATATTGCACAGTCTGCTTACTTAATTGGTTTATTACAAAGCCCGTATATGTATACACCGTATGAAGAAAATGGTGAATTAAAAACTTATAAAGAAGTCAAAATCAGTGTTGATCGTCAACACTATGTATTAAAACGAATGCTTATTGAAGGTGTAATCGATAAAGAGGAATACCGTCACGCTAAACGTTATCATATCTATGACCATTTACTTACAAAACCGCAATTAAATAATAATCAATCTGCATGATTGATAAAATGTCTCATTTAATTAAATTCATATTTTGTTTCAAAAACAAATTCATAAAAAAACTGCGACAAAGTTTGGCTCTATAATAAATTGGACTGATGACTAAA